>JAKEGN010000207.1 GCA_022615525.1 Woeseiaceae bacterium | reverse complement strand
TGCAGGATGGCGGGATCGAGTGGCTTGTTCCAGATGGCTGCCCCGGATGACGAATCCGCAGGAAGAACCAGCTGGCCGTACTCCTCGGCCTCGATCATGGAATAATCGAGGTATCGGATCATCGCCTCTTGCGCAGTTTCGGGATCGTCGGATGCCGCCAGCGCAAGCGTCCGGTAAAAGTGATCTTCCGCAAGCGCCTCGTACAAAGCCCGGGCCGCGGCCGGATAGCGGCAGGTATAATTCATTGTGCGCTCAAATCGCAGGCCAGGGGTGCCGGCCGAGGCAGATCCCAGCGGGGGTTCGCCTCGCTGTTGAACTGTTCTTCGTTCAGGGTGGCAGCGTTCTGGCGCATCCATTCGACGATGACGTCGCGAACCATGGCGCCTTCGTAAACGACGTCGAATCCTTCTTCCGGCATGATCGGTGTCAGGACACTGTCACCACCGGTGACCAGGAAATCGTTGGTAACGACCAGCAAGCGTTCCTCGTCCCGGACCTCGCGGCCGTCGGTATCGAAGACGCGAAGGCTCAGTTCCTCGTTGTCACAATCGGCAATCACGCGCACACCGCTGACATGGCCGCGACGTATCCCGCCCTCGACCTGGTTCGCCAGCACCGATTTCAGCTCCGCGCCGGAGATCTCCAGGTGCATTATGCGGTTATCGAAAGGAAACATTTCGTAGACGCTGCCGAAAGTCAGGTCACCCGCCGGAAGGTCGGCCCGTATGCCCCCGAGCGTGTTATGGATCGCCACGTCGGCTCGCGGCTCGGAGGCCAGCAGGATGTCCGTCAGCAGGTTGCCGATAGGTGATTCCGGTACCGGCCGGCGCCGGATCGCGGTTTCCAGATGCGGGCCGAGCTTTTCGGCCTTGAGTTTCCCGGCCTCGGCGATGGCCGGCGCTATCACCCGTGCGATGGCATTGTCCGGGCGAACCACGCTGCCTTCATACATCGCTGCGACGGCACCGTCGGTCCCGGCCGATCCGCGACACTGGCCGGACCCGGCCACGACGTACCGGCATATCCGCTGCGGGGGGAAAATACTGCGCGCGGCGATGTGGCCGTTGTCGATGCGGAAGTCGACGCGGCCGAAGAATTCTCCGCCGGACCACGACGAGATGATGGCGATGCCGTTCACTTCGTGCGCCAGGCCCTTGTGCACATGCCCGGCGACGATCAGGTCGACGAGGCCGTGCGGCAGCGCGCGGGCGACCCCGAAGATCTCCGAATCGGCTTCGCAACTGGAGAGATCCGCGGGATCGTCGAAGCGGTCGCAACGGCCGCCGGCATGCGCGGTGACTATCACCAACTGCGCCCCGGCGGCCCTGAGCGCTTCGGCCTGCTCCCGGATGGTTTCGGCGAGCGCTGCTACCCGCAGTCCCTTGACGTGCGCCGCCAGTGTCGATGCCGGTGTATCCCGGCTGGTAACGCCGATGATGCCCGCCGTAATCCCGGCGACCTCGATTCTCGATGAGGGACGCACATTGGGCCAGGCTACCGGTGCATCGGTTGTTGCATCGATCAGGTTGGCGGCCAGGAACGGATATTTCGCTTCCGCGGCGCGCGCTTTCAACGCGCCGCGCGGATCATCCCCTTCCTGCGTCGCGATCACGGCGGGGCCCGCCGGGCCGAAATCGAACTCGTGATTGCCGATAGTCGCGGCACCGTATTCAAGTGCGTTATACGCCGCGACCACGGGCGCACCTTCCGCCATGTTGGACTCGAGCGTCCCCTGCCACATGTCCCCGGCGTCGATCAGTAACACTGCGCCGCCGCCGGCGGCGCGCACCGAGCGAAGATTAGCGATGTATCCGCCAAACAGCGCAAGCCCGCCAGCGCCGTTTCGCTCGACGATATTGCCATGCACATCGTTCGTGCCGACCACGGAGAGTGTGATTCTGCCGTCGCCGGCATCGCTCCCGGCTTTCGGAGTGTCGATTCCGCAACCGCCTTGGAGCAGCAGAATGAGGGACAGAAACGCCGTCGGAATGATCTTGTTCATCGGCTTGCGCCTTTTGCGTCACTGCCCCGGTCGCTGGGCCCGGCCTGATCTGCCGGGTGCTGTTGTGCCCCTCGGCGCTCCAGTTTCCGGCGGATGAGTTCCAGCTCGCGCTCGTGGCGCTCGCTGCCGAGCGGCAGCATGAAGAAGTACCAGATGATGGCGGCGACGCCAAGCAAGGACACAATGACGAGGACGTATTGCACGCCGCTACACCGTATTTTGCTTCGATTCCATCGCCATCAACGATTGCGTTCGGCCAGGGCCGCCTGGATACGGCCGGCGAGTGCGCGTGCTTCACTGGCGACGCGCGCGGTATCGATGGTCAGCATGTCGCGGTTTCGCATCAGCAGTTTGCCATCGACGATGACGCTCACGACGTCCTGCTCGTCGGCAACGTAAACGAGGTGCGAAATCACGTCGTACGTCGGCACGAAATGCACGTCGTCGAACGAGACCTGGATGACGTCGGCTTTGCGCCCCGTTACGAGATCGCCGACGACACCGCCCAGGCCGACGGCTTCGGCGCCGCCACGCGTGGCCATGGTCAGGACTGCCGACGCCGGCATGACTTCCGGGTTCATCTGTTCGACCTTCTGCAGGAACGACGCGAGGCGCATCTCCTCCCACATGTCCAGGTCATTGTTGCTTGCCGCGCCGTCGGTGCCGAGACCCATGCGAACGCCGGCCTGCAGCATTTTCGAAACGGGCGATATGCCGGATGCGATCTTCATGTTGGAAGTCGGATTGTGGATGACGCCGACCTTGCGCTCGACGAGTATCGGAATCTCCTCGTCCGTCGGCCACACGACGTGCGCGCCGATGGTCGGGCCGTCGAGAAAACCGATCGATTCGAACAGCCGGATCGTGGTCATGCCATAGTGCTCCTTCGAGTACGCAACTTCGTAGGGCGACTCCGACATGTGGATACTGACCGGGATGCCCGCTTCGTTGGCTGCCTCCCTGGTTGCTCGCAATTGCTCTGCATCGAGGGTGTAGTTTGCATGCGGCCCGAACATCGGCATGATGCGGCTGTTCCGGCCCTTCCAGCGATTGACGAATTCCATGCCCTTCGTTATCGAGTCCGCTGCGCCCTCGGCGTCCGGGCTGCGCTGGTCGATCACGGTTGCCGATACGAAGGCCCGCATGCCGCAGGATTCGACGACTTCGGCGATGACCTCGGGGAAGTAGTACATGTCGACGAACGTGGTCGTGCCGCCGCGTATCATTTCCCAGCAGGCCAATTCGGTACCGATGCGCACGAACTCCGCATCGACAAACTGGACTTCAGCGGGAAAGATGTAATTGTTGAGCCAGTCCATCAGGGCCAGGTCGTCGGCGACACCGCGAAGCAGGGTCATCGCGGCATGCGAGTGGCCGTTGATCAGGCCGGGAAGCACGATGCGGTTGTCACCGGGCAGGACCTCGATGGCCTTGTAGCCCGCGTGTATCTCCTCCGACAGGCCGATCGCAACGATCAATCCGTCGTCGATGGCCAGGGCACCGTGCTTGAGTACCGTGCCCTCGCTGTCCATGGTGATCACGTAGTCGCCCTCGACGATCAGGTCGATCCGGTCACCCTTGTCGGCGGTCGGTTGAGCGGCTGTCCCTGCCGTTTGCGGGTCGCAGGCCTGCAGCAGCAGGTACGGAACAGACAGGCAGATTAGACGGTACAGGCTGGTGTTCATCGCAGGTCCTTTTCCGTCAATTCTAGCATTCAGCTCGCCTTTTCGAGGGCAAAAAAAAGAGCCGGTCGAATGACCGGCTCTGATTTTCCATCGCTTCCGAACAGTAAAAGTTTCTTACAAACCAAAGCTCTTGACAAAACGCACGCCGAATTCGCTGGCGTCGTTGCTCACTATACGAAGGATGTAGTCAGTGGTGTTCAGCCGGCCGTTGTCGTAGCGCTCATCTGTCACGTTATGACCATAGAGCGCGGCGGTCCAGCTGCCATCCGGGGACAGGTAAGCGATATCCACGTTCACGAGGCTGCGGCTTTCGATCTGTGTGAAACGCGCAGGATCGGAACTCGGTTCACCGTACATGTCGTCGCGGTACGAGTAATCGGCGCGGAAGGTGATTTCTGCACCGCCGTTCAGTGCCAGGCGATACTCCGGACTCAGCGAGAACGTCAGTTCCGGGGTCAGCGGTGCTACCGGCGATACACCCTGCTGTTCGTCGACGCTGACGTCGATATAGCCGAGAGTTGCGTGGAACAGGAACGCATCCGTGATGAACAGCGTGTTCTCCCATTCGAAGCCCGTGGATTGCTGCGTGACGATCAGGTTGACCGTGTTGAAACCCACACCGGCAGTGGTGCTGACCTGGTAGGGCAGGTCATCGTAGTCGGTGTAGAACACCGCGGCGCTCATTTGCAGTCTGTCCATCGGCTGGCCCTTGACGCCGATCTCGTAGTTCACCGCCGTGATGTTGTCGCCGGCAACGAAGCAGTTCGGGTTGCCAAACAGGCAGAACGGCCGCGCCGGGAACTGGCCGGACTGGTAGCCGCTGGCAATGCTGCCGTAGACCGACAGGCCATTGTCCATGGCGAAACTCGCGGACAGGTCCCAGCTCACTTCGTTCCAGTCCTTGTTGCCGCTGACCAGGCCGGTGCCGACATCCGTCACCGCATCCTTCTCGTCCCGGGTGTAACGAAGTCCGCCCGATACGCGCAGCCTGTCGGAGACGTCGAAACCGACATTGCCGAACACGGCCGTGCTGGTCACTTCCTGCGTCAGGTAGAAGTCGAACGGGCCGGCGCCGTTGAAGATGAAGCCGTCCTGGAAGTTCGTGCCTTCTTCGGTGAAGTAGTACAGGCCAGAAACGAAGTCCAACCGGCCGTAGTCGCCGTTTACCTGCAATTCGAGCGAGGTCTGATCGGCGTCGCCGGTCTCAGGGAACGACAGGAAGTCGTCCTCGAAAGCGTCATCGTCGAGGCCGGCCTTGTACTCGGAATGCCTGTCGCTCGCAATGAGCTTGGTTTCCAGGTTGTCGGAGAGCTGCCAGTTGGCGGTGATGGAGACGCCGCGCGCTTCGTTGCTTACGTGCGTCTGGCTGGCTTGCCCGGTGTTGTTGTCGTAAATGTCCGCTGCAGTGTCGGAATTCCTGTACCCGGCGTTGTACAGAGCGCCGTTTGCGCACAGTGTGGGGTCGGGCGCGGTGGTTCGGCACACGAGCCCCACTTCGTCGATCAGCGTCGTGTACGGGTTCAGGCCGTTGTCGCCGTCATTGCCGTCGGCAGCGATCACCAGCGAGAAATCATCGGTAACGTCCCAGCCCAGTGCGAGGCGTGCGAACACGTCCTTGGTTTCACCGACTTCGACACCGGCATTGGGCAGGTTCACGAAGTCACCCAGGCCGTCGCGCTTCTTGAATCCGCCGGAGAACGACATGGCCAGCGTATCGGTCAGGTCGGTGTCCGCGTAGACGTCCGCGTTCAGGCGGCCACGGGAACCGATCTGTGTGCCCACTTTTGCACCTTCACTTGCGCCCGGCGTCTTGGTGACGATATTGATCGCGCCGCCGATCGAGTTACGGCCGTACAGCGTGCCCTGCGGGCCGCGCAGGACCTCGATGCGTTCGATATTGGTCAGGTTCCAGTTCTGTCCCACCTGCCGTCCGAGATAGACGCCATCGACATAGACGCTCACACCGGGGTCGGTGGTGATCAGGTGATCCTGCAGACCGATGCCGCGGATGAAGGGGTTGGCGGACGAGGTATGTCCCGCGGAGAAGGTCGTGACGTTCAGGTTCGGCACGAACTTGCCGACATCGACCAGGTCGGTGATACCCTGTGCCTCGATCGTGTCGCCGGAGAAGGCGCTGATCGACATCGGCACTTCATAGATGTTCTGTTCGCGTTTGGTAGCGGTTACGACGATTTCCTCGAACAGCGAGTCCGACTCGTTGTCCTGGGCAGCAGCTGCGCTTACCAAAACGCAGCCCGCAGTAATCGCCGACAACGCGCGCAGCGTTGAAGTAAAAGTCTTCATAGAAAGCAATCCTTATTGTTGTAGAAAAACAACAGTTGCTCCGGTAAACGGGCAATAGCAAACACCCATTCTGGGCCGCGATTATAAAAGAACGTTTCATTTTAAACACAGTATTATTGACGCATGAGCCTGCCTGCCACTGAATCTGTTGGGAAAATTCCGGTTTTCGATGCCCCGGCGGGCGGGCATTTGCGCGCGGACATGCTTCGCGCCTACCGGGAAGCCGGCGTCATGGTGCTGCGGAACTTCGCGTCGCTTGCGGCATGCAAGCGCTTGCGCGACCGGGCTGGGGAACTGGTCAGGGAGTTCGACCCGGACCATGTGAAAAGCGTTTTCTCGACCACGAAGCAAAACCAGCTCACCGACCGTTACTTCATAGAGTCCGGCGACAAGGTCCGTTTCTTCCTGGAGGCGAATGCATTCGACGAGTCCGGGAAGCTGCGCCAATCGAAGGAGAACAGCCTGAACAAGATGGGCCATGCGATGCACGACATCGATCCCGTGTTCGACGAGTTCTCGCACTCGGCGGAACTGGACCGGCTTGCGAAAGCGCTCGGCATCGCCGATCCGGTCGTCATCCAGTCGATGTATCTGTTCAAGCCGCCGCGCATCGGCGCGGAAGTGGTGTGCCACCAGGACTCGACTTACATCTACACGGAACCGGAATCCTGCATCGGTTTCTGGTTTGCGCTGGAGGATGCCACGATCGAGAACGGCTGCATGTACTTCATTCCTGGCGGTCACCGCGGGCCGCTGCGACTGCGCAATCACCGCCTCGAAGGCGGCTCGCTGCGCACCGACGTGTTGAGCGATGAGCCGTTCGACGAGGAGCGGAAGGTTGCCGCCGAAGTAAATGCCGGTTCTCTCGTGATCTTCGACGGCCGGGCACCGCACATGAGCGGGGAGAACCGTTCGCCGAAATCCCGTCACGCCTATTCACTGCATGTCATCGACAGGCGCTGCCATTATCCCGCCGATAACTGGCTGCAGCGCGGGCCGGAGCTGCCGCTTCGGGGCCTCGTGTGAACGAATCAGCGAACGGTGCCGATGCTTTTCACTGACATCATTCGCAAGAAGCGTGATGGCGGCGAGCTGTCAGCGCAGGAAATCGCGTACTTCGTTGCCGGTCTGGCCGATGGCAGCATTCCGCCGGAGCAGATTTCCTCACTGGCGATGGCAATCTTTCTGAATTCGATGTCGGCGGAGGAGGCGAGTGCGCTCACCATGGCGATGGCGCGTTCCGGCACCGTGCTCGACTGGAGCGGGGACGGACTGGACGGCCCCGTGGTCGACAAGCACTCGACCGGTGGTGTTGGCGACAAGGTTAGTCTCATGCTCGCGCCGATTGCCGCGGCCTGTGGCTGTTTCGTGCCGATGATCTCCGGCCGCGGCCTGGGGCATACGGGCGGCACGACCGACAAGGTCGAATCGATTCCGGGCTACCGGTCCATGCCGGACTTCGACCACTTTCGCAAAGTTGTGAAATCGGTTGGCTGCGCCATCATCGGCCAGACGACCGATCTTGCGCCCGCGGACCGCCGTTTCTACGCCATCCGCGACGTGACGGGAACCGTCGAATCGATTCCGCTGATAACAGCCTCGATCCTGGCGAAGAAAATCGCGGCCGGCCTTGACGGGCTGGTCATGGACGTGAAGGTCGGTTCCGGGGCATTCATGCCGAGCTATGAGAAATCCGAACAGCTTGCCCGAAGCATCATTGCGACGGCGAGCAAAGCCGGATTGCGGACCCACGCATTGCTGACCGACATGAACGAGGTGCTCGGCCTGACGGCCGGCAATGCTCTGGAGGTCGTGGAGTCCGTCGAATACCTGACGAATGCAAAACGGGAACAGCGCCTGGACGAGGTGGTGCGCGCACTGTGCCTGGAAATGCTGGTCCTGACCGGCGTGGAAAGCGACCGTGAGGCTGCAGCTCGCAAAGTCGAACAGGCCATCGTGTCCGGCCAAGCTGCGGAGATTTTCGGCCGCATGGTTGCGGCCCTCGGCGGTCCGAAGGATTTCGTGACGCACTACAGGAAGCACCTGCCCGTGGCCAAGGTGCAGATGCCGGTCACGACCGCTCGAGAGGGTTATCTCTCGGAAGTGAATGCATTCGCCATAGGCAATGCCATCATCGAACTCGGCGGCGGAAGACGGGTACTCGGCGAGCAACTCGATCTGTCGGTCGGCTTCAGCAACTTCGCTCCGATCGGTACCTACCTGGACAGCAATGTGCCGCTTGCAATTGTGCACGCGGCAAACTCTGCCAAGGCCGAACGCGCCGCGGATTTGTTGCGCTGCGCCTGCACGATCGCCGATTCCAAGCCGCCGGCACGGCCCGTAATTTACGACAGCATCGCAGCCGATTTCTGAGGCATGGCCGTGACGAAGCCGGTATGCTTGAGGTCATCGTTCGGCAAAAGCAAACAATAAGTCGATAGATCAGTCGGGGGACCTGGTATGGCTGGCTTGTTCACAGGATTGCTCGGGATAGTCGTGCTGCTCGGTCTCGCCTGGCTGATCTCCGGTAATCGCAAGGCCATCAACCTGCGCATCGTCGGCGCGGCATTTGCCTTGCAGGCCCTGGTTGCGGCATTCGTCATCTACACGCCGGTCGGCAAGGCCGTGATCGGGAAAATGAGCGACGGCGTACTGAAAGTCATGGGTTACTCACGCGATGGCATCGAGTTCGTGTTCGGCGGCCTGGCAACGACGGAAGGGATCTGGAGTTTTGCGATCAACGTCCTGCCCATGATCGTATTCTTCTCGTCGTTGATGTCGGTTCTCTATCACATCGGTTTAATGCAGATCGTGGTGCGGATGATCGGCGGTGCCCTGCAATGGGTCATCGGCACGCGTCCCGTGGAATCGCTGAATGCGGCGGCGAACATTTTCATCGGGCAAACCGAAGCGCCGCTGGTCGTACGGCCCTATCTCAAAACACTTAGCGAACCTCAGCTTTTTGCGGTGATGGTGTCGGGTGTCGCATCGATCGCCGGCACCGTGATGCTGGCATACGTGCAGATGGGAGCCGAGCTGAAATACCTGCTGGCCGCGAGTTTCATGGCGGCGCCCGGCGGCCTGCTCATGGCCAAGATCATCATGCCGGACGACGAAACGGCCGCGGATAACAAGGACCGGCAACTGCGGATGGAAGCCAGCAAGCATGAGAACGTCATACTCGCGGCCGCTGTCGGCGCGGCCGATGGGGTCCGGCTGGCAGTCAACATCGGCGCCATGCTGGTCGCGTTCGTCGCGCTGATCGCGCTGTTCAACGGGCTGGTCGGCGGGTTGGCCGGGCTGGTCGGGATCGAGGGGCTGACGCTGCAAAAGATACTGGGCTGGCTGTTCGCTCCGATCATGTTCCTGCTCAGCATCCCGTGGTCGGAAGCGCAGGCGGCGGGAGCACTGTTCGGCGAAAAAGTGATACTCAATGAGTTCGTGGCCTTCAGCCACCTGACGGAATACCTTGCCGGCATGAGTGACAAGACCAAGGCGATCGTCACCTTTGCCCTCTGCGGATTCGCCAACCTATCGTCGATTGCCATCCTCCTTGGTGGGCTGGGCAGCCTGGTGCCGGAAAAAAAGGAGCTGATCGCCCGGTTCGGCATCAAGGCCGTCGCCGCGGGCTCGTTGTCGAACCTGATGAGCGCGGCGCTGGCCGGGATTTTGCTGAGTTTCTGATCGAACATGCCGGAACGCATCATCATCGACTGCGATCCCGGGCAGGACGATGCGATCAACCTGCTGCTCGCGCTGTCGTCCCCGGATGAACTGGAGGTACTCGGCATCACGACCGTCGCCGGCAATGTGCCGCTGCAACTCACCGAACGCAATGCGCGGATGATGTGCGACATAGCAGGCAGAAACGACGTACCTGTGTTCGCCGGGTGCTCGCATCCGCTGGAGCGGCCGCTGATGACGGCCGAAAACGTGCATGGCAAGACGGGTATCGACGGGGTGGAGGTCTTCGAACCAACGCAGCCGCTCG
>JAKEGN010000206.1 GCA_022615525.1 Woeseiaceae bacterium | reverse complement strand
GGAGACGAGTCGTCGAATCGATTGACTGCGTTCAGCAGTTCCATCACGGCCGCTATCGCGGTATTAAATGTGTAGCGTCGGCCGATGTCATCGCTGACCTTGGCGATGGTCTGGTGCGTCTTGCGCCGCAATTCCTTCTGCGAGCCGTCGAGCAAGGCAGGATTCACTTTCTCACCGCGCGGCTGCGCCACGTGCGTGTGCACCGCGGTCCAGAACCGCTTGAGGAAACGAAACGCTCCCTGCACGCCTTCGTCTGACCACTCGAGAGCCTGTTCCGGTGGCGCCGCGAACATCATGAACAGGCGCACGGTGTCCGCACCGTAGCGGTCGATGAGTACCTGCGGATCGACGGTATTGCCCTTGTTCTTCGACATCTTGGCGCCGTCCTTCAGCACCATCCCCTGCGTCAGCAGGTTGGTGAACGGTTCATCGGCCGCCGACAAGCCCTCGTCACGCAGCAACTTCTGGAAAAACCGCGCATACAACAGGTGCAGGATGGCATGCTCGATCCCGCCGGTGTACTGGTTAACCGGCATCCAGTAGGACTCACGCTCATCCAGCATCGCGGAGGCGTTGTCCGGGCAGGTATAGCGCGCAAAGTACCAGGACGATTCCACGAAAGTATCGAAGGTATCGGTTTCTCGGCGCGCCGCCTTGCCGCATTGCGGGCAGCTGGCCTGGTAGAACTCCGGCATCTGCTTCAGGGGCGAGCCGACGCCGGTGAACTCCACGTCCTCGGGCAGGACCACCGGCAGCTGCTCGTCCGGTACCGGCACCGCCCCGCAGTCGTCGCAATAAATGATGGGTATCGGTGCACCCCAGTAACGCTGGCGCGACACACCCCAGTCGCGCAGCCGGTAGTTGATGCGGCGCTCGCCAAGTCCTTCGGCCTCGAACTTCCGGGCGATCCAATCAAATGCTTCGGCGTAGCTCATGCCATCCATCTCGCCGGAGTTCACCACCCGTCCGTAGTCGATGAACGGTGCGCCTTGCACGTCGATCTTGCTGCCGTCGAGCGGTTCGACGACCTGCCGGATCGGCAGTCCGTATTTCTTTGCAAACTCCCAGTCGCGATGATCGTGTCCCGGCACTGCCATCAGCGCGCCGGTGCCATAACCCATCAGGACGAAATTCGCGACCCACAACGGCACCTCTGCCCCGCTAAGCGGATGTATGGCGGAGATGCCCAGCGGCATGCCTTTCTTTTCCATGGTTTCGAGCGCCGCTTCGGCAGCCTGCGTTTTCTTGCACTCTTCGACCAGCGCCGCGATCTTCGGATTCCCGGCAGCGGCCTTGACTGCCAATGGATGCTCGGCTGCGACCGCCATGTAGGTGACGCCCATGAGAGTGTCGGGCCTGGTGGTAAAGACCCTGAGCGGCTCATCTTCGTTCTCGACCGCGAATGCCAGCTCGATACCTTCCGAACGACCGATCCAATTGCGCTGCATGGTCTTGACCGGCTCGGGCCAGCCGTCCAGCCGATCAAGGTTGTCCAGCAGCTCTTCTGCATAGGCCGTGATCTTCATGAACCATTGCGGAATCTCGCGGCGCTCGACCAGCGCATCGGAACGCCAGCCTCGTCCGTCGATCACCTGTTCGTTCGCCAGCACCGTCTGGTCGACAGGATCCCAGTTGACGACGGAATTCTTGCGGTAGACCAGGCCCTTCCGGAAAAGCCTCGTAAAGAGCCATTGCTCCCACCGGTAGTACTCGGGCCGACAGGTAGTGACCTCACGGCTCCAGTCGTAACCATAGCCCAGGCGCTTCAGCTGGCCGCGCATGTAGTCGATGTTCTTGTACGTCCACTTTGCCGGCGGAATGCCGCGTTGAATGGCTGCGTTCTCGGCCGGCATGCCGAAAGCGTCCCAGCCCATCGGCTGCAGCACGTGCTTGCCCTGCATGCGCTGGTAGCGCGCAATGACATCGCTGATCGTGAAAACGCGAACGTGCCCCATGTGCAGCTGGCCGCTGGGATAGGGGAACATCGTCAGGCAGTAGAATTTCTCCTTGTCAGGATCCTCCCCGACCTCGAAGCAACGCTCCTGCTCCCAGACGGCCCGTGCCCTGGCTTCCACTTTTTCCGGTTCGTATCGGCTTTCCATGATCTGCAAATGCAATTATCGATTGCGCACCGGCTGACCCGGCGCAAAAACCGAGAGCATACAGCATATTGACCGCGCTACAGGACTCGCAGCTTATGACGCGGGATTGAGGCAAGCGTACGCGGCAGTCGCGCCGGGGTCCCTGTCGGAGACCGTCGGCGCGCATGGGCTCGCAGCCGATCGCCGGGGATTGAGGCGACGCACGCGGCGGGTGTGCCGGGTGTCCTTCGGGGACCGTCGGCCCGCATGGACGCGGGCCGCGAGCCTACAGGGACGTATTCACGGCGTGTCTCCGAAGGACACCCGGTGCGACCGCCGCAGTCGAACAGCTGTCAGGCAAGCTTGCCGAATCAGGCGCGTTTTGCTGCCGGTGCGTCTTCCAGCTGGTAGTAGTCGATCAGGATGCGCGCCACTTCGGGGCGTGAGAATTCGGCAGGCGGTGCAATGCCCTGTCCCAGCATCTCTCGCACCTTGGTGCCTGACAGTGCGACGAAGTCTTCCGGCTTGTGGTCCGGCGCCTCGCGCATCATCACGACTTTCTTCAGCTTCTTCGAATAGGCGGTGTTGTCAGCGGCGAAGATCTTGATTTCGAGCGATCCTTCCGGCACCGCCGTTTCGAAAATCGTCTGCGCATCGAACGGGCCGTAGTAGCTGCCGACACCCGCGTGGTCGCGCCCGACGATGAGGTGCGTCGCACCCATGTTCTGGCGGAAGATCGCATGCAGTACCGCTTCACGCGGCCCCGCGTACAGCATGTCGAAGCCGTAACCGTTGACCATCACGCTGCCCTCCGCAAAGTACACGTCGACCATCTTGCGTATGCAGGCATCGCGAACGGAGGCCGGGATATCGCCCTCCTTCAGCTTGCCGAGCAGCATGTGGATGACCAGGCCGTCTGCGCCAAGCCTTTCCATGGCCATTCGGCACAATTCCTCGTGCGCCAGATGCATCGGATTGCGGGTCTGGAATGCGACGACCTTTTCCCAGCCGCGCGATTCGATCTCGCGGCGAATTTCGACTGCGGTCC
>JAKEGN010000031.1 GCA_022615525.1 Woeseiaceae bacterium | reverse complement strand
CGTGGCGACGTCATTCGGATCATTTCTGTTCGGCGCTCTCGCGCTGAAGAGGTTGCATTGTATGAAAGCTAAGAAATTCGATCGCGATTTTGATCAAGGCAAGGATGTTTCGGCGATCCTGGATCTGTCCAGTGCCCGGCGGCCGAAGCAGGAACAAAGACGCGTGAATGTCGACTTTCCGACCTGGATGATCGAAATGCTCGACAAGGAGGCCGGCCGGCTGGGCGTGACTCGTCAGTCGATCATCAAGGTATGGCTGGCGGAACGACTGGAGCAATCGATGTCCAACCAGTAGAGGTCGTACGATCGAACCGTGCTGGGATTATTCAAGAACAGGATAGTAGCCCGTCCGATAGTTCCATATTTTGGCCCTGGAGACGGCGTGCACAAATTCGGTTCCTGTGGCTTACTGCTTTTTTTGTCGCTCGCCGCGATAACGGGTTGTGACCTATTGTCGGACGCGGCAACGCGCCTTGCGTACGATATAGAAGCTGCGGAGGGCCGCCTCGGGCGCGAGCCAGGCGCAAGGTACAGCATTCGACACACACCGGCGAACGCCAGTGAATGCGGTGGCCCCTACACCGTGCAACTCGACAAGGTCGGCGCGTTGATCGTCTGGTGCAGAGATGTGTCAGGCAATACTGTAGCCAGTGGCAGTACGACTTATCACTCCCGCTTTATCGATACGGCGCAAACTTATATTGTGGATAAGGCAGCGGGCAGCACCCTGGTGATCGAGATTGAACGACGGAATGGCCGAGCAGTTGTTACCAATGTGAAGTGAAAGTTCCATTCAACCGCTGGTGCCGAAGTGTTTGTCCGTAAGTACAGGAGCAAATCGTATGCCGCCCACAAGACGCGAATTTCTGAACTGCACTTCCAACGCTGTCATAATCGCTACATTGTCACCGGACATTCTCGCGGCGACCACAACAACGGAGCCAACCATGACAACGCCTGTCCCATCGGCTTTCACTGCAGTTCACGAGTCAAAACCCTTGCCATTTGATCCTTCCGAGCTGGATGGTCTTTCCGAGAAACTAATCCGTTCTCACTGGGAGAATAACTATGGGGGCTCGGTAAAGGCACTGAACACGATCAAGCAACGCCTTGCTGGTGCACTGGCGGACCCTGACTTGCCGGCGTACGTTTACAACGACCTGAAGCGCGAGCACCTCATGCGCACAGGCTCTGTTGTGTTGCACGAGCTTTACTTTGATAACCTGGGCGCCACCGACAAGCCCGATGCAATTCTGCGCCAGGCCTTGCTTGGTGCATTCGGCAGCATGGATAGTTGGGAGAAGGAGTTCCGGCGCATGGGCGCCGGCCTGGGCGGAGGCTCCGGTTGGGTCGTGTTGGGGTATAACCTGCACACCGGATTGCTGGAAAACTATTGGCTATGGGATCACCTGCATTCACCCGCAGCGACTTTGCCGCTCCTGGTCATGGACATGTATGAGCATTCCTACCAGATGGACTACGGGGCAGCTGCCCCGGCCTATGTGGATGCATTTTTTCGCAATATCAAATGGCAGGTCGTCGCTGCCCGATGGGAGAAAGCTCACAAATCGCGGGCAATTCTCGCCTGACGGGTCCGGCTATGACGCAATCGCGGCGAGGTGGACTGAAAGCTATTTAATGAGTCTGGCGGGACTTGTAATGTCTGAAAGCCGAAACCTCACGCCACTTACGCAGGTCTTATGATCGAACTGTTAACTGATCCTCAACTGTGGATTGCATTCCTCACATAGACCGCACTCGAGCTCGTGCTCGGTATCGACAATGTCATCTTCATCTCGATCCTGGTGGACAAGCTGCCGAACAAGCAGCGCGAGATCGCGCGCCGCATCGGCCTGTTGCTCGCGATGTTCATGCGCATCCGACCATCAAGATGCTGGCGCTCGCGTTCCTGCTCGTGATCGGCGCGGTGCTCGTTGCCGAAGGATTCCGGCACCACGTGCCGAAAGGTTACGCTTACTTCGCCATGGCATTCTCGGTGGCGGTCGAGGCACTGAATATCCGCATGAGGAAACGCGTCGTGCCGCCAGCCGATCTGCACGAGCGCTATGTGCCGGAAACGAAGGAGAAGGCCGGCGAGTCACAAACCTGGCGAATCCCTGACCTATGCGAAAACCCGGTCATTGCGAGCGCAGCGAAGCAATCTTGTGTTTTGTGTACGCGCTTTGCAGACTGCTTCGTCGCTTCGCTCCTCGCAAAGACGAATTGATCAGGGCTTTCCTAGTTGTCGAGCAGCGGAAAGCGCTTTGCGATCTCGTCGCCGGTGAAATTCGCCACCCATCCCTGCGGGTTGTTGAACAGGCGGATCGCGGTGAAACGCGGATTCGGCCCCATGTCGAACCAGTGTTTCGTGTTGGCAGGTACTGAAATCAGGTCGTCCTTTTCGCACAGCATCGAGTACACCTTCCCGTCCCTGTGAATGACGAACAGTCCCTGGCCACGAACGAAAAAGCGCACTTCGTCTTCACTGTGCGTGTGCTCGGCGAGAAACTTCATGCGAAACGCATCCTTGTCCGGGTGTTGGGGATGCATGCTGACCACGTCGACCGATTGGTAACCGCGCTCGGCCACGAGCTTGTCGATCTCCTGCCGGTAGGCCTCGAGGATGGCCTCGTTGCTCGTGGTGTCATCGATCTCGGCTCTGGCCTGCCACCGTTCGAGCAGGATATCGGCATCCGCAAGTGATTGTTTTATATCACTAAAAGTGCTGGTTCTGAGTATGGCTTTGCCCGGCCGGTTATCTGCATAAACGCTGAGATGACTCATCGGCTCTCCTTTCGATCACTGGGCGATCAATGATACCGGAATCGAGTCGAAGTCCGCTGCCATCCGGTGTCGCCCGCGGACCACGCGAGCATCGCGCACGAGCTGCACGGTCTGCATACCGGCGGACGCTGCCGCGTCGAGTTCCGCCGCGACATCGGACAGAAAGAGTATTTTTCCGGCGCTGAGTTGCAGGGTGTCGGCAATGAGCCGGTACGACGCCATGTCGCGTTTTGGGCCAATACGGGTGTCGAAATAACCGCGAATGAGCGGCCGAAGGTCGCCGGCCTCCGAATGGCCGAACAACAGCTTTTGCGCCTGCACCGATCCGCTGGAGTAAATGTAAAGCCCGATTCCCCCTGCGGCCCAATCGCGCATGTTTCGTGAGGCCTCGGGATATACATGGCCCTTGAAGTCGCCATCGCGGTAGCCCTTTTCCCAGACCATGCCCTGCAAGGCCTTCAGTGACGTCGCTTTGCGGTCCTCTTTTATCCATTGCAGCAGGATCTGCACGATTCTTTCGGTAGCGGCTTCGGGTTCCCGAGCTTCACTGCGCACGTCAGCCAGCAGGGAACGCACGGCGGACTGTTGATGATTGTTCCGTACGAACGCCGGCAGTTCGCGTGCCGCGTAGGGAAAGAGTACCTCGTGCACGAAATCGATCGAACTCGTCGTGCCTTCGATGTCCAGGACGATGGCGGCGACCCGTAGCGGCCCGGAGATTGCCGTCGTGTCTGACATGCCTATTGCCGCGTCGCAGGGTATTCCTGCCAGGCACAGGACAGCAGGAACTCCAGCGCCTCGACATGACGCTGTGCTTCCGTGACATCGCGGCCCCAGCCGTATAGGCCGTGACCGCGGATAAGGAAGCCCGGCGCCAGCGAAGGCTGGTCGCGCAGGTAATGCCCAAGGCTGTCTGCCAGCGCCGCCATGTCCTGCGTGTTGTCGAAAACGGGTAAGGTCAGTTGCGTTTCGTGGCTGCGGATTCCGGCGAACGCTTTTTGCATCTCGTAGCCGGAGATATCGACGGCGCCGCCGGCGCGGCGCGACAGTACAGTCGCCGTCGCCGAGTGTGTGTGGAAGACCGCGCCTATTCCTGGGTCGTGGCGGTACAGGCAAAGGTGCAGCGCGGTTTCCGCGGAAGGAAGGAGCGCACGGT
>JAKEGN010000205.1 GCA_022615525.1 Woeseiaceae bacterium | reverse complement strand
CATGTCCTGTTCTCTCGTGGTCTAAACGTGCCTGTCATGTCTCGCGTTACTGCGGCATGACCGTGGTCGAATTCTTCAATCAACAAACTCTGTCTGTCACTGACTGGAGCCCACACCCGGATTTGAACCGGGGACCTCTTCCTTACCAAGGAAGTGCTCTACCCCTGAGCTATGTGGGCAGTAGCATTTCTGGAGACCGCCGCAGCTTCCACTGCCGATGCCACACTGCCGATGCCACACCGCCGTAGTCCCTCTACCGTAGTGCCTTCCTGTCTGGAGCGGGTGATGGGAATCGAACCCACATCATCAGCTTGGAAGGCTGAGGTTCTACCATTGAACTACACCCGCCGACTTGCGATTTCCGTTGTCAGGTCTTTGGTCGATTACCAGCAGCGCGTCAATTAATTCAGGCGCACAAAAAATCTGACAGTCTTCTCAGTCACACCGTCAGAATCATGATTTCGTTGATACCTGCATACACTAATGAGTGACCGCTTGCCTCGCCCGCCAGTGACTCAGTAGTTTCGATTGCGACCGCGGATGTTTTCGTAACGCTAATATCAATCAACAAGACAAGTCGGAAAAACTGCTATACTTGTCGCCACCTTCCACCCGTTTAATCGACCTTGTTCTCTCCAGGTCTGGTGGAGGGGGTAGGATTCGAACCTACGTAGGCGTAGCCAGCAGATTTACAGTCTGCCCTCGTTGACCGCTTGAGTACCCCTCCGCGGACACAAGCCGGGCATTGTCTAATCGCCGGACGGAACTGTCAACACAAAAACGACTGAAAATTGGCGCGGAAGCTGCGCCGTTGCTGGTTTCGGCAGCCCTATCCCAAGGCCCAGTGCCATGGCTCGAAGACGAAGCCCCAGGGATTGTCCCGCGGGTAGGTCATCGAGAAACCGAACCTCCCTGCATTCCCGGCCAGCCAGGCAAAGGCCTCGGATTGTTCGAACTCCTCGGTCAACGGACGGCTGCCGGGAGTGGCTACATCAAGCGCCTCGCCGCTATGGTGCTGGCTGTATCCCGGCGCCGCGTTCACTCTCAATATATCGTCGATGGACTGTCCGGCAGCAAGCTTGTTGCGTATCAGCTCGGCCTGGTACTCGAAGCTGCGAAATCCCGATACGATCAGCAGCGTGACGCCCTCCTCCCGGGCCGCCGATTGCATCTTTTGCCAGCAACTGGCGGCTTTGGGCGTCAAGCGCTGCATGCGCCCGACGAGGTTCGGCCCGACGTCGACCAGCTCCAGTGCATCGGCAAAATACGGCAAGCGGCGGCCTGGCGCGTAGTCGTCCGGAATTCCCAGTTGCCGGTGGATGTCCAGCTGGATCCTGTTCAGCATCGAGTGCAAGGTCCTGTTGCCCGAGCCCGCTTTCGGGCGTTGATTGTCCCATATCAAGAAGAGTCCGCAACGGAGCGCTTCACAGCAATGACCGCTCGCGCCAGCGATCAAAACTGCCAAAAATCGGTGAATTACGCAATGTGTGCAGCGAACTTCGTCGAAATTACGGCCAATCCGCGTTTCCATTCGCGCGCACACCGGCCGTCGCCGGTACGGGCAGTGCCGTGCGCCATTACAATGCCTGGCGGTCATCGACGGATGGTGCCGGCGGTTGGCGCCGCCATATGGTGCCAGGACCTCGAATCATGCCAAAAGACGAAATCTACCGGGCCGAATCCGCGGACAGCGCGCCGTTTGCTTTTAATGACGCGGTTGCGGACGTGTTTCCGGACATGCTGCAGCGCTCCATTCCCGGCTATGCGGAAACCATCGAAGCCATCGGCCAGCTTGCGAGTCGCCATGTAAAGCCTGGTACACAGTGCTATGACCTGGGTTGTTCGCTCGCGGCAGCCACGCTTTCCATGCGGCGCCGTATCGTTGCGCCGGGCTGCCGCATCGTGGCCGTAGACAGCTCCGCCGCGATGATCGAGCGCTGTCGACAGCTCGTGGCCAGGGACGCATGCAACAACGGAGTCGAAATAGACATCCAGCATGCCGATATCCGCGATGTCGAGATATCGCGTGCGTCCATGGTCGTTCTGAATTACACGCTGCAATTCCTGCCGGTTGACGACCGGCTGGTCTTGCTGCAAAAAATTGCCGCCGGCATGGTCGATGGAGGCATCCTGGTTCTTTCGGAGAAAGTGGCGGACAAGGATCCGCATATCGAAAGCCTGCTCATCGAGTTGCATCACGAGTTCAAGCGGCGTAACGCATACAGCGAACTGGAAATCAGCCGCAAACGGACAGCCCTCGAAAATGTCCTGATTCCCGAGCCGGTGGATGTCCATCTCGATCGATTGCAACAGGCAGGGTTTCGCCATGCAGGTCCGTGGCTGTGCTTTTACAATTTCGTTTCGATCCTCGCTGTCAGGTAATAGATGCTGACCTCAGGCGTACTGCTGGCGGAACTTGCGGCGGCAGGATTCCCGCATTGGCGTACGCCGCTGCAACCGGCTGTGGCTGCGCGGCTGCGCGAAGGCGTCCACGGGCAACTGGCGACCTGGAACGACCTGTTACTCAAATTGCCACGGATCGAAACCGGCCGACCGGTCCTGGATGAGCCGGTCGTTCGCGTGGCTGCCGCAGCCGGCGATTCCCGTATCGGTGCCGCACTGTGCGAGCAGCTCCTCGAACTGTCGCCGTGGCGCAAAGGACCGTTTCACCTTTGCGGCGTCGACATCGACAGCGAATGGCGATCCGACCTGAAATGGTCACGCGTGGCTCCAACGATCAGTCCGCTCGAAGGGCGCCTCGTCCTCGACGTCGGCTGCGGCAACGGCTATTACGGATTGCGCATGCGTGGCCAGGGCGCGGATTTTGTCCTCGGCATCGATCCGACACTCCTGTACCTGGTGCAATTCCGAGCGCTGCAGTGCTACATCCGCGAACCTGCGGTGCAGGTATTGCCGCTGCGCCTCTCGGATTTGCCGTTGCAGAGTGCGTTCGACACCGCGTTCTCGATGGGAGTCCTCTATCACCAGCGGGATCCGCTGCAGCATCTGCAGGAACTGCACACCGTGTTGCGCCCGGGCGGTGAGCTGGTCCTCGAAACCCTGATCCTGCCGGGCGACGAGGTACGCGCAAGCACACCTCCTGGTCGCTATGCCCGCATGCGTAATGTGTGGCTGTTGCCGACCCTCCCGAGGCTGGTCGGCTGGCTCCGCGAAAGCGGTTTTTCCGATCCCCGGGTCGCCGACCTGTCGATTACATCCACGGACGAGCAGCGCCCGACGGACTGGATGCGCTTCGAGTCACTGCAACAGGCCCTGGATCCGGAGAACCCGGACCTGACCGTCGAGGGCTGGCCCAGGCCGCGGCGTGCGGTATTGGTGAGTCGTGCAATCGCTTGACCTGCACCCCGTCCCTGACTAGATTTCTCTTTTGACAGAAATATTCGAAAGCTAATGAAGCTGTCGCCTGCCGTCGAGCGATATGTGCTGCACTGGGGCGAAATGGGCACCCGCTGGGGTACCAACCGGTCCGTGGCGCAGATCCAGGCGCTCCTGTACCTCTCGCCGGGTCCATTGCGAGCCGATGAAATCGTCGAGCTGCTGTCGCTCGCCCGATCGAACGTGAGTACGGGGCTGCGCGAATTGCAGAGTTACGGACTGGTGCGCATGACGCATGTGCTGGGTGACCGGCGCGATTATTTCGAAT
>JAKEGN010000030.1 GCA_022615525.1 Woeseiaceae bacterium | reverse complement strand
GCCACGCCCGAGGCGCGCGCGGATATTCGTCCACCAGCTCGCGGTCAGCAATTCGCCGTGCAGGCGGCGAAACAGCACTCTCAGTTCCGGGCTCAAACCGATGCACTGGATGAATTGTTCGGGAAAAACGTCGTTCGGCGCCACGTAGAACCAGGGGCCGGCGCGCATCTCGTCGACGTCGTCGCCGCGTGGAAAATCGCGGAAGCGGCAGTCGGTGATCCGGCACACTTCATCGTAGTCATAGAAGATCACCCGGCCACGCCTCGTGACGCCGAAATTCTTCGGCAGGAGATCCCCGGCGAAAATATTGCTGGAGGCGAGATCGCGAATTGCCTGCCCGTAGTCGATGACCGCATGGGCCGCGTCTTCGGCAGGCGCATCGCGCAGGTAGATGTTCAATGGCGTCAGTCGGCGCTCGATATACAGGTGCTCGATCAGCAACTGGTCGCCTTCGATGCGGCAGTTCAGGCTGCAGCTTTCGAGCAGGGATTCCAGCAGCCTGCCGCTGAAACGCCCCACGTCGAAGGACAGGCGCCTGAACTCCTGCGCATCGACCAGCCGACCGGCGCGATCATGCCGGAACACCAGCTCGTATTTTTCGCGTACTTCCTCGCGGCGCACGGTTTTGGGTGGCGCGAACCGGTCGCGAATCACTTTGAAAACCAGGTTGAATGAGGGCAGCGTGAAGACTTCCATCACCATGCCGGTTTCGCCGCGCGCATGCTCGAACAGGTCGGTGGATTGCGCAAGGTGCTGCATCAGCGCGCGATAGCGCTCCGTCTTGCCCTGTCTCGCGCGGCCGAGCACCGTGTACAGCTCCGCGACCGGTTTCTCCGGCAGCATCTTTTTGAGAAATTCCACTGCGCTGCCGACGACCGGCAGGTCGGCGTGAAAGTAGCTGCGGGTGAAGCCGAACAGGATGCTGACTTCGCGCTCGGACAGGATCACAGCATCGCAAAGTATTCCTTCGTCGGCGTGCTTGAACGGTATCACCAGCGGTATCTGCCAGCCCTTGCCGAGCAGCCGGCCGACAAGATAAGCGCGCTGGCCGCGGTAAAAGAGCGGTGCGATCAGTTCGATCGTGGCGACATCATCGAGACGACCTTGCTCGGCGAGACAGGCCTCGACTTCGGCTGTGATGAAACCCAGAGTGCTCTCGATGTCGCGGAATCGGCGAGCGAACGGCAGGTCGGCCAGTATTTCGTCGAACAGGAAACGCAGCGAGCCGCGGTTCCGGTAGCGCCGGGTACGCAATGGTCGCGCCGGATAGCTGCCGGGCGCGACATCCGCCGCGAGGAACTCGACCAGCGGATCGACGCCGACGGTATCGAATACACGCCGGCTGACCGAGCTGAAAAAGGTCTGGTAGAACTCGCGATCGTCGCAACCCGCGATCAGGCCGGTATACAACGCCTTGATCCGGCCCCAGCACTCCCGCTCCCTGATCCGTGCGCCGAGGATTTGCTGCAGATCCTGCAACACCAGCACGACGGACTGCTGGTACAGATCGATGCGGCGTACCGCATCCAGCCTTGCGCTCGCCCAGTTCCGTGCCTCGAAATGCCGTGCGGCGCGGCGCGTGACCTCGCGAAAGCGATTGTTGTAATTGCGGAACGCATCGCAAATGCGAACAGCGGCAATCGTTTCGATTTGCGCGGCCTGGATCACGGCGCCAGATGTCGGTCAGTGCGGCGGCACGACTGAGGCGCTGTTGCCTCACCCGCTACGCGACGAACTGCGCTTCCTCGGTGCTGCCGTCCATTGCGGTGGTCGAGGAATGCCCCGCCATGATCGTGTTTTGCACCGCGTCGAAATAGCCTGCACCGACGAAGGACTGGTGCTTGGCGGCGCGAAAGCCGAGCTTTTCATCCGCGAATTCCTGCTGCTGCAATTGCGAATAGGCATACATGCCCTCGGCCTTGTAAGCGCGGCTCAGGCGGAACATGCTCGAATTCAGCACATGCCAACCCGCGAGCGTAATGAACTGGAACTTGTAGCCCATCGCTCCGAGTTCTTCACGGAAGTGACGCATGGTGTTCTCGTCGAGATTTGCCTGCCAGTTGAACGAGGGCGAGCAGTTGTAGGCCAGCAGCTGGTCCGGATACTCCGCACGAATGGCCTCGGCGAAACGCCTGGCCTGGGCCAGGTCCGGCTTGGAAGTCTCGCACCAGAGCATGTCGGCGTACGGCGCGTACGAGAGACCTCGTGAAATGGCCTGTTCGATGCCAGGGCGCGTGCGGAAGAATCCCTCGGCGGTGCGCTCGCCGGTGATGAACGCGAGATCGCGTTCGTCGGAATTCGAGGTGATCAGGTTGGCGGCATCGGCATCGGTGCGGGCGATCAACACCGTCGGTACTCCAAGCACGTCGGCGGCGAGCCGCGCGGCCGAGAGTTTCGCGATCGCTTCCTGTGTCGGTACCAGCACCTTGCCGCCCATGTGGCCGCATTTCTTCGCGCTGGAAAGCTGGTCCTCGAAATGCACGCCCGCGGCTCCCGCACGGATCATGTGTTTCATCAGTTCGAATGCGTTCAGATTGCCGCCAAACCCCGCTTCGGCATCGGCGACGATGGGTGCGAACCAGTCGATGCTGTCATCGCCATTCAGGGCATGGATTTCATCCGTGCGGGCGAAAGCGTTGTTGATGCGTTCGACCATCTTCGGCACCGAGTCCACCGGGTAGAGGCTCTGGTCCGGGTACATCTGCCCGGCGCTGTTGCCGTCACCGGCGACCTGCCAGCCGGAGCAGTAAATGGCTTTCAGTCCGGCCTGAACTTCCTGTATAGCCTGGTTACCCGTCATGGCACCGAGCGCGCACAGGGGCTTTTCCTGGTTGACCAGGCGCCAGAGCTTTTCGGCGCCGAGCCGTGCCAGCGTGTATTCGATTTGCACCGTACCGCGCAGACGGACCACGTCCGCCGCAGTGTAATTCCGTTCCACGCCCTTCCACCGCGGGCTGTCGGCCCATTCTGCCTCGAGGGCTCTTATTTGCTCTTTCCGTTGCATGGCGATCTCCCTTTCATGGCCCTGGTGTGGCCCTGGTATGGACGGTCCTTCCGGACCGGCAGTTTCCGGAGCATAATAGCGTCGGGAACTATATAATTTCACAGTAAAAATTTTACAGTGTTAATTTCACAAGGTGACCCGCATGTCGACCGGCCAGGGCCTGCTCCGCAAAGCGCACTTTCTCGGCACCAAGATCCGCAGCCAGCGCAAGCGCAACCAGTTGACGCTCGAAGACCTGTCGGTGCGCTGCATGCAGATCGATCGCGAGGCAGCGCCATCGGTGTCCTACCTGTCGATGATCGAAAACGGCAAACGGGTGCCCTCCGAAAGGCTCATGCAGGTCATCGCCGACATTTTCCAGAAGGACCGGACCTGGTTCTTCGATGAAAGCCTGGACAACGTAACGATCGAACCGGAGCCCCGCGTCGGCGGCATCGACGGCATGCCGCTCGAGCCGGCATTCCTTTTTTCCACCGGGCACCTGCAGACCGCCATCCCCGAATTGCTGGCCCAGACGGGCACGACCGGGCGGCAGTTCGCACACCTGCTCATTCGTGCGCACCAGGAGTCGAACCAGAACCGTTTTCCGGATCTCGAGCGCGCGGCGGAAAGTATCGGGCGCAAGCAGTTTCCGCTGAGCGATGACGACCTGTTCGACATGGCAAAGCATGCGGGGCTCAAGATTCGCTGGTTCGACAAGCCGGCTTTCAGGGACCGCAGGGGCCCGGACAATCCGCTCAATACCCTGGTCCGGTCGTTCTACGATGCACCCGGTGTCGTGTACCTGAACCGGCAACTCGAAAAGCGCCAGGGCCGCATCAAGTACGATCTCGCCAATCACATCGCGCACCGCGTCCTGCACGACGGCGACGGCGCGCGCTCCATGCAAATCACGGGCGATCAGTTGTCCGGCAGGCGCTTCGAAACCGAATCGCCCACCATGGACGCGCGCGACATCCTCTACGCCTGGCGGGATTTCGAGTGCAGCTATTTCGCGGCCGCCCTGCTCGGTCCCAAAGCGCCGTTTCGCCAGTTCCTGGCGCGCAATGCTTATGCGATGGATGTCGGCAACAAGGTCGAACTGTCGACCACGCTGATCATGCGCCGCATGTCGAGCGTGTCACCCTACCGGCACTGGCATTATTTCGACGCGTACCCGCCGGGCAACCTGCGCGCGGTGTACCGCGGCAACGGCATCCCCCTGCCCTGGGGCAATATGCGGATGGTGAGCGATCCCTGCCAGCACTGGGCGGTGTTCCGCATGTTGAACAGTGCATCCGACAAACCCTCGGCGCAGATCTCGGTGCTGCGTAACGGCGACGATGCGCGGCTCTATTGCTGCGAATCGATACGCAGCCGCGACCCGGCCGGCAATCGCCACGTGATCTGTGCGGGCGTCGACCT
>JAKEGN010000204.1 GCA_022615525.1 Woeseiaceae bacterium | reverse complement strand
TCTGAAATATCTGCATCGCCTGCTGCGGATCGGTCAGGGCAGCTCCGTCGATGTCCTTGATCAGATCGCCCGGGCGCAAGCCCAGCGCAGCGAACTGCTTGCGGTCACGCCCGGGATACACGCGGTACCCTTGCTGCTGACCGGCGACAAAATACGGTGTAGGCCGGATCACGTCGGCGAGCTTGGTCACATTCTGCGCGACCACGTTCTGGATGCTGTCAGCGTCCTCCGAGACGGAAGTTCGGGTAGTGGTTGCGACATTGCGTCGGGCCGGTTGCGAACTGGTCGGAAAGTCGCGCGGCAGGTTCAGTTCCTTCAGTACGCCGTTTTCGTTCAACACCACGCGATCCCGGTACACGGCGTGCAGGGAGGTGCCGGACATGATGGGGTCGCCGACCAGGTAAACCTTATCTTCATTGCTTTGGTCGGCAATGATGGCAACCGAATCACGCTGGTCCGTTGCCGCAATCGTGCCCTTCAGGGACAGGCTGAGCCGAGTCTCCGCGAGATTCTCGGCAGGATCCGGCGGTGGCGGCGGCGCCGCGTCCGGTGCCGCCACGCCGAACAGATGGGATGCGGCAATGGCCTGCACATTGGCCTGGACCGGTTGCGCCCGATTCACCGAAACCCCGGCCTCGGATGGAACGGGATAGAGTGCGTCACTGCCGGCCGAGCCCGGCACCAGCATCCAGAGGATCTGTGCCAGCTTCCATGCAATCGCGACGACCAGCAGCAGGACGATCCACTTTGGCAGGACCCGGCTGGCAGCAGTCACCAGCTGCATGCCATCCAAGCTACTGAAATCCGACCATTTTGCGTCGATTGCCATTTGCCTCAGCTTGTCATTCTTGCAGACGGTGGCAAGGGCCGTTTTGGCCCGCCGATGCCGGATACTAACGCGCCGTGCCGATGATAAGGTTTCGCCCCGCCTGCAAACAAGTACACCTCATCAAAAAAACCTATATATAGCAAGTATATACCTCAAATATTTAATGCTTTTCGTAATAGCCCGGCCGGGGTGCCGGGAAAAGCACCGCCAAAACTGCGAACCAGACTTGGAGATCGCTTGCAGGGCCCCATATATAATCGACCCAACCCTGCCCGAATGCTTGCGCCCGGGCTTTCCGTTACCGCAAAGACTGACCGATGACCGACAGAGATCAACAAACAGGCCGAACCAGTGACCACGACCTCGCACTCGAGGAAGCGCGGCCCAAGCTCAAGCGACCGTCCCTGTACCGGGTGGTTTTGATCAACGATGATTTCACGCCAATGGAATTCGTCGTCGAAGTCCTCCAGAGCATTTTCGGCATGGAGCGAACCAGGGCAACACGTGTCATGCTCGAGGTACATACCAAGGGCAAAGGTGTCTGTGGCGTTTACAGTTACGATGTCGCGGAAACGAAAGTTGCGCAGGTCTCGACCATTGCACAGCAGCAGCAGCACCCGTTGTTGTGTACGATGGAGGAGGCATGAACGGCGGTTTTCGCCGTGCGGACGGACCAACGGTGTATAGAAAAGTATGCTGAGCAGCGAACTCGAATTTTGCCTTAACGAAGCGTTTCAGAACGCCCGCGAAAGGCGTCATGAATTCATGACCGTGGAGCATCTGTTGCTCGCGCTGCTCGATATTCCCAAGGTGCACGAGATTCTCAAGGCCTGTAACACGAACATCGGGCAACTGCGGCGGCAGCTCACGGATTTCATTGACGAGGCAACGCCGCTGGTTGCACCCGATGAGGAAACGGAGGTCCAGCCGACACTGGGATTCCAGCGGGTGCTGCAACGCGCCGTATTTCATGTGCAATCGAGCGGCAAGAAGGAAGTGACCGGCAGCAATGTGCTGGTTGCGATATTCAGCGAAAAACAGTCGCAGGCAGTGTATTTCCTCGGCCTGCAAGACGTCACCCGTCTCGACGTGGTCAATTACATTTCACACGGCATGCCGCAGCTGCCGGGTGATTCAGGTACCGACCGGCAACAGGTGCCCGGCGAAGACGAAGTCGAGTCGGATACCAGCGCGCTGGAAAAGTATGCAAGCAACCTGAACCAGCTTGCCATTGCCGGAAAGATCGATCCGCTGATCGGGCGCGACCTGGAGATCGAAAGAACCATCCAGATACTGTGCCGGAGGCGCAAGAACAACCCGCTTTACGTTGGCGATGCCGGCGTCGGCAAGACCGCCCTCGCAGAGGGACTGGCGCGGCTGATCACCGAAGAGCGCGTCCCGGATGTGTTGCGGGACAGCACGATTTACGCGCTGGACATGGGTTCGCTGATTGCCGGCACCAAGTACCGCGGCGATTTCGAGAAGAGGCTGAAAGCGGTGATCGCAGAGGTGCGAAAACAGCCCGGCGCGATACTGTTCATCGACGAGATCCATACCGTCATCGGTGCCGGTGCGGCCTCCGGCGGGGTGATGGACGCGTCCAACCTGATCAAGCCGGTACTGGCGAATGGCGAAATCCGCTGCATAGGATCGACGACGTATGCCGAATACCGCGGCGTTTTCGAGAAGGATCATGCGCTTGCCCGCCGGTTCCAGAAAATCGACGTGCCCGAACCGAGCGTCGAGGAAACGGTGGAGATACTTCGCGGGTTGAAATCACGCTTTGAGGAACACCATGGCATTCGCTACGAGCCGAAAGCGCTGGTCGCCGCGGCGGAACTTGCCGCCAAGCACATCAACGACCGCAAGCTGCCGGACAAAGCCATCGACGTGATCGACGAGGCCGGCGCGAACCTGCGCCTGAAGCCGGAATCCGAACGCGAAGAAGTGGTCACGGTGACCATGGTCGAGAATATTGTCGCCAAGATGGCACGAATACCTCCGAAGAGCGTGTCGTCCTCCGACAAGGACGTACTGCGCAACCTCGAACGAAACCTGAAGTTGACGATTTTCGGCCAGGACCCGGCCATCGCCGCCCTGAGTTCAGCGATAAAGATGTCACGTTCGGGCCTGACGGACGAGGAGAAACCGATAGGCTCGTTCCTTTTCGCGGGTCCCACCGGTGTCGGCAAGACGGAGGTCACACGGCAACTGGCCCTGATCATGGGCGTGGAGCTGATTCGATTCGACATGTCGGAGTACATGGAACGGCATACCGTGTCGAGACTGATCGGTGCGCCTCCCGGTTACGTGGGCTTCGACCAGGGTGGTTTGCTGACCGAGGCCGTGCTGAAACATCCGCACGCGGTCGTGCTGCTGGACGAAATCGAAAAGGCGCACCCGGAAGTATTCAACCTGCTGCTGCAGGTCATGGACCATGGAACACTGACGGACAACAATGGTCGCGAGGCGGATTTTCGCAACATCGTGCTGGTCATGACGACCAATGCCGGTGCGCAGGAGATGAGCCGGGCGTCGATCGGCTTCACGCACCAGGACCATAGCAGCGACGGCATGGCAATCATCAAGAAGTCTTTTTCGCCGGAGTTCCGCAATCGGCTGGACGCCATCATCCAGTTCTCGTCCCTGGACGAGCGCTCCATTGCACGAGTCGTCGACAAACTGGTTGTCGAACTGGAAGCGAAACTCGGCTCTAGCAATGTGACCCTCGAGTTGACCAACGAGGCGAGGGCATGGATTGCCGCGCGAGGGTACGATCCGCAAATGGGCGCTCGCCCGATGGCACGAATCATCCAGGAGCAAATCAAACGTCCACTGGCCGAAGAACTGCTGTTCGGCAGCCTCGCCGAGGGCGGTCACGTCTGCATCGACGTCGGAACGGATGGAAACCTGGTGTTGAAAGCGGAGAAGTCAGTGCGGGAGCTGCAGCACCTGCCGCAGGCATAGTCGCCCGTGATCAGCGTCCGCGGTAGGTAATTCGGCCCTTCGTCAGATCGTACGGCGTCAGTTCCACCGTAACCTTGTCGCCGGTGAGTATCCGAATGTAATTCTTGCGCATTTTCCCGGAGATGTGCGCAGTCACGATGTGACCGTTCTCGAGCTGCACACGAAAAGTCGTGTTCGGCAAGGTTTCGGTCACTACGCCTTCCATCTGAAGCGCATCTTCTTTAGCCAATTTTCGCTGTACTCTGGTTACCGGGGCCGGCGCGAATTGTGCAGAAAGGAACGCGCTATTGCAACGCGGCATTTGCGCCCGTCAAAGAAATTCGGCGGCGGGTAGTCGGTTGTCCGGCCAGAACGCGGCCTGCAGCGGACTACGGTTCGCTCCGGCAAGCAATCGCGAAAATTCCGACCGCTGCAAGAGTTCGGCTCCAAGCGACATCAGGTGCGGCGAGGCAACCTGGCAGTCCAGCAATAAGAAAGCCTGGCGAGCAAGAACGTGGCATAGCGCCATCACGGCGATCTTCGATGCATTCGTGACACGGCTGAACATCGATTCGCCGAAGAACACGGCGCCGGACGCAAGGCCGTAAATGCCGCCGACCAGCCGCTGACCCTGCCACACCTCGACGGAATGGACCCATCCGCTCGCGTGCAGACCGAGGTATGCCTGCTTCATCTCTTTCGTGATCCAGGTGCCGGTCTGTCCACGACGACGTTCCGCGCAGGCATCGATGACCTCCGCGCAGGCGCGATTGAACGTCAACTCGAACCCGGCAGATCGCGCGCTGCGGCGAAGCCTGGCGGCTGCGTGGAAGCGCTCGGGTCGCAATACGCAGCGCGGATCCGGCGACCACCAGAGTATCGGCTGCCCCGATTCGAACCAGGGAAATATGCCCGCCCGGTATGCACACAGTATTCGCTCCGGCGACAGGTCCCCGCCCGCCGCGAGCAGGCCGTTGGGCTCGGTCAGGGCCAGCTCGACCGGCGGAAACGCATCCGGTGCATCGTCGCTTTGCAGCCAGCAGATGCGCATTCGACTCAGGTTCCGCCAGATTTGTGCATTTTTCCGCGGTCCGGCTGAACGCGCGCACCGGTATTCAGGTCCGTGCCCGACGCGTCTCGATACGGGCTGTGATTCTCGACCAGTGCCATGTATTGCTCGACATGCCGTTGCTCGCTGTCGAGGTACCGGCTGATGGCGTCGGCAAACCGGCGATTTGCCAGCCAGTGCGCGGACCAGGTCGTCACGGGCAGGAAACCCCTGCTGATCTTGTGCTCACCCTGCGTACCCGGCTCGAATCGCTGAATTCCATGCCCGATGCAATAGTCGATGCCCTGGTAATAGCAAGTTTCGAAATGCAATGCGTTGTATTCGGCATCTGCGCCCCAGTATCTGCCGTAGAGCGTGGTTGCACTGACATAGAACACGGCTGCGGCGATCATTTTCCGTTCTCGCTCGGCAATGACCAGCAAGGTCTGTTCCGGCAGCTGTCGCGACAGTTCCGTAAAGAAAGGGAGATTGAAATACGGCATCGACCCATGGCGTTGAAACGTGCTACCGATGAGCTCGTATACGGATGCCCACGTCTCGGCATCGATTTGCCCGCCGTCCAGCCAGCGGAAGCTGATGCCCTGTTCGGCCACGTAGCGCCGATCCTGCCGCGCCTTGCGCCGTTTCGCGGAACTGAAAGACGCCAGGAACTCGTCGAAGTCCCGGTAGCCGCGATTGTGCCAGTGGAACTGGCAGTCCTTGCGCAGCAGCATCCCGGATGCGGCCAAAGTGCCCGTTTCCGGCGGATCGACGAATTGCAGGTGCAACGAAGAGCAGTGACGGTCGGCCGCGAGTTGCAGCGCGGCTTCGATCAGTTGGCGTGCACTTTCCGCATCGCCGGGGTCGGCCAGCAGCAATTTGCGGCACGGCGCCGGCGTAAACGGGACGGCGGAAACCAGCTTGGGATAGTAGTCGATACCGACGCGGTGATACGCCTGGGCCCAGGCCCAATCGAAAACGAACTCGCCCCAGGAATGCGTCTTCTCATAAAGCGGCATGGCGGCGCGCAATACGCCGGACTCGTCCCGCAGGACGATATGGCAGGGTTGCCAGCCGGTGGCGACAGACACACTACCACTAGTCTCCGCGGCCGCCAGGAATTCGTGGCGCAGGAATGGCCAGCGATCGCCGGCCAGCGCGTTCCATTCTTGCGCAGCAATTTCCGTGATGCTCGCCAGGATCTCGGCCGGCATGGGCGACTCAGGCCGCGTTGCCGGCCGGCTCGCTGTGACGCTGCTTTTCCTGCATGTCGATGTATTTCTCGGCGTCGAGCGCGGCCATGCAACCCGACCCGGCCGAAGTAATCGCCTGGCGGTAAACCTGGTCGGCAACGTCGCCCGCTGCGAACACACCCTCGACGGAGGTTGCCGTGGCATTGCCCTCGAGTCCGGATTTCACGGTGATGTAACCGTTACGCATGTCGAGCTGTCCGTCGAACAGCGCGGTGTTCGGACGGTGGCCTATGGCAATGAATACCCCGGAGA
>JAKEGN010000203.1 GCA_022615525.1 Woeseiaceae bacterium | reverse complement strand
GGAAACCGTCTGTTTCGAGATATTTCGCGAGATCATCCGCCAGCAGCGCCAGTTCAGCTTTGAGGAGGTCCTCGTGCTGGCACATCAGAACGTGATCGAATTCCTGCTGGACGAGGACGCGCGGGCGCTTGCGGAAATCGAAGTTCACACCGGCAAACGCATCCGCCTGCAGCCCGAATCGCTGTACCTGCAGGATCAATTTGACGTCGTGCTGGTCTGATCTTTGACTAGAACCTATCTCATGAACAGATTCCTGCAAAGACTGGTGAAGATGGCTGCATACCTTGCGGCGACAGTCATCATTCTGCTGGCAATCGCAGTGGGCCTGTTTCGTCTCATGCTGCCGCGCCTGCCGGAATACCAGGAGCAGATCAAGGGTTGGGCGAGTGCGGCAATCGGCATGCAGGTGGAATTCCTGGACATGGATGCACGCTGGCGACTGCGCGGACCGGAGCTCACCTTTCGGCGCGCCGTGCTGAGTCGCATACCGGGGGATACGCCGCTGCTGCGGGTCGGGGAGGTCAGCGTTGGCGTCAGCCTGATCCGACTGTTGCGGGACCGGGAGCTGGTTGCAGACCGGGTTCTGTTTCAGGGCACCGAGGTCTCCGTGGTCCTTGCGGAAGACGGCACGTGGAGCGTGCAGGGGATGGCACTCGACGACCTGATCGGCGACCCGGCTGCTGCTGCGGGGATGGCAGGTGATATCTCGCTCTTCGGGAGCGATATCCTCGTGCGATATCAGCATCCGGGCCTCGAACAACTACTTATGTTCACCGTCGAGGATCTCGAGGTGCGTCGTGACGGGGCGCTGATCGCGGTCGATGCCAGCATCGATCCGCCGGGTGAGTTCGGCGAGCGTCTCAAGGTCTCGGCCAGCCGGCGCCAGCAACCGGAATCCAGTCTGTCCTGGCAGTTCTTCGTCGAAGGGGCGGCTTTGAACCTCCCGGCCTGGTCCGCCTTGCAGCCGGTTGGGCTTCCCGGGATCGCGTCGGGCATCGCGAATGTCAGCATGTGGATACAGCGCTCGGACGCGGGTTTGCAAAGCGCAACGGCCAACGTCGTACTCAGCAATCTTGCGGTTGACGATGCGGTTCCCGGATTCGACGCCAGCGGCCGACTGGAATTCACGAGGGCCAACGACGGTTGGCTGCTGGCCGGCAGCGAGTTCAGCCTGGACACCGGCCAGAGCGATGCCTGGCCGAAATCGCAGTGGCAGTTACAGGCGGCCCTGTCCGCGGCGGGTACTACGCGCTCGTTGAACTTCGCAGCGTCCTACTTGCGGCTGGAGGATCTCGCTGTCCTTGCGCCCTGGTTGCCGGAGGACCTGCAAGCCCGTATGACACAATATGCCGCCGATGGAGTACTGCGCGACTTCGCATTCGCGCAGTCAGGCCTGGATTCGGAATCCCCGGTATTCGAGCTGTCGACTCGCTTCGAAACCGCCGGCATTGCACCGGTCGACAAATGGCCGGGATTGCGCGGCTTCAGCGGCAGCCTCAGGGCCGATTCCGCCGGCGGCCGGATCGAGATCGATTCGGAGGGCCTGGTCTTCTCCTTGCCGGCGGAATTGCCAGAGCCCGTCATCCTGGACGACGCCACCGGCACGATCATCTGGCGTCGCAACGCGGACGGCGTAATCGTTCTGTCGGACAGCATCCACCTGCGCAACGCCGACCTCAACAGCCAGACCAGTCTGCAAATCAACGCGCCGGCGGATGGCAGTTCGCCGACCATAGACCTGGAAAGCGACTGGAGCCTGAACGACATCGGCAGCGTCCGACGGTACCTGCCCATGCAAGCCATCAAGCCGCCGTTATACCGATGGCTGACCGGTGCACTTGTATCGGGCGGTATTCCGCGCGCAACCACACGCATCGTCGGCCCGCTGCGACTCTTTCCTTTCGAGGACGGGCAGGGAATTTTTCGTATTGACGCGGTGGTTACCGACGCAGTGCTCCGCTATTCGGATTTGTGGCCGGCTGCATCCAACATGGACCTCGACATCGCGGTCGACAGGACACGGCTTTACTCGCACAAGAATTTCGCGGTCAACGCCGGCAACACGGTGCAGAATGCAGTCATAGAGATCGCAGATCTCCGCAAGCCGGTACTCGAGATCAATGCCTTCGCGACAGGAACACTGGAATCGATACGGCAGTTTTCGAGGCAAAGTCCGATAGCCGCCGTATTCGGCGGGCACCTCGATCGTCTCGAAGTCGGCGGCGATGCATCGTTCGATTTGCGGCTGGTGTATCCGATCGCCGACCGGGAGAGTTACGAATTCGAGACGCGCATCCGCGCGAGCAACGGCTCGGTTCGCATTCAGGGGTTTCCTGCTCCCGTCACCGAGCTGAACGGCGTGGTCGTCATATCGCGTGATGACATCCGGTCGGAGCTGCTGTTCGGCCGGTTCCTCGATGAGCCGGTCGATATCGAATTACGCAAGGCAGGTGAGGAGCAGCCGGCCTACAACGTCATCGCCACGGCGACGGGACGCGCCGGTGCGGAAGCGATCGTCAACCAGCTTGGAGTACCGCTGGGCGAGTATCTCGAGGGATCGACGCCATTCGTCGCACAGCTCATGTTTCCGGTACGACAGGAAGCGCAAAGCGCACCATTCCGGATTGCAGTCGAGTCCGAGTTGCAGGGCCTGTCGCTGGACCTGCCGCCGCCGTTTTACAAAGCCGCCGATGAACCGGCACCGCTCGCTTTCAACGTCGACATGGCAGCAGATGATCGAATCGAATCCACCGGCAACTACCGCCAGGAACTGCTCTGGTCCATGTCGTTTGAGCGTGCCGATGAGGCCTGGGACTTCGATCGCGGCGTGCTGTCGGTCAATGGCGGAGCCCCGGGCCTTGCCGATACCCGCGGATTGCACATACGTGGCCGGATGGATGAGCTGCGCCTCGACGACTGGCTTGCCCTGACGAGGCGCGATGCAGGCAGCGCCGGGCTCGGCGATCGCATTCGAGCCATCGACCTGACGATCGACAGGCTGGACGCGATTGGCCAGCACCTGACGTCGCAGCGCGTCGTCGTAAACCGTTCCGCGCAGGACTGGATGGTGGAGCTCGATGGCGATCATGCCGTGGGCACGCTCAGCATCCCGTATGATTTTTCCAGCGACCGGCCGATCAGCCTCGATATGCAGCTGCTGACTTTGCCCGGCAAGGAGGCGGCGCCCGAGGGCAAGCCGGACTCGACGGATCCGCGGCGCCTGCCGGCCATTTCGTTGCTGGCCGAGGAGTTTTCCTTCGGTGAGCGTCACCTGGGAAATTTCAGTGCCTTGTTCGAGAAGACACCGCGTGGCCTGGAGGCGCAAAACGTGCTGGCGAAGGACGCGAGTTTTACGATCGAAGGCAGCGCTGGATGGATTATCGACGAGCAGGATGAGTCCGGTCAGCGAAGCTTCGTCAACACGCGGCTGGTCAGCAATGACGTTGCCCGTACCATGCAGAGGCTCAACTACGAACCGGGCATCGATGGCCAGGACATGGAGATCCTGCTGGATCTGCACTGGTCCGGCGGACCGCGGGCCGATTTCCTCGAGAATTTGAATGGCGACGTTACCGTGCGCTTCGGCCCGGGTCAGTTGAACGAAGTGGAACCCGGACCCGGCCGCGTGTTCGGACTCATGAGTATCGTCGCGCTGCCGCGTCGCCTGTCGCTCGATTTCAGCGATGTGCTCGAAAAGGGTTTCGGTTTCGACGAAATCACCGGCCGGTTTCGCATTGAACAGGGCAACGCCTACACCTGCGACCTTTCACTCAAAGGTCCCGCGGCCGATGTCGGCGTGGTTGGACGTGCAGGGCTGTCCAGCCGGGATTACAGCCAGACCGCGGTAGTCAGCGCCAACGTCGGCAACACCCTGCCGGTCGTCGGTGCCGTGGTTGCCGGGCCGCAGGTAGCCGCGGCACTGCTGATCTTCTCGCAGATATTCAAGAAACCGTTGCAGGAAATGGGGCAGATCTATTATGCGATCGACGGTTCCTGGGACAATCCCGCCATCGACAATACCAGCGCTTTGCGTTTTGCCGAGAGCAGCGCACTTGCCGGTTGCGTCGACACCGCGGACTAAT
>JAKEGN010000202.1 GCA_022615525.1 Woeseiaceae bacterium | reverse complement strand
GTCCTGCGCCGACTTGACGATACCCAGCTGGTCTCGCAGCCACTGAATCGCCGAGCCTGCGACGAATATGCTGCCTTCAAGTCCGTAGGTCACCATGCCGCCGAAACGATAGGCTATCGTTGCCAGCATCTTGTTGCCGGAGCGTATGGCCTGGGTGCCGGTATTGGCGATAACGAAGCAGCCGGTGCCGTAGGTACTCTTGCAGGTGCCCGCTTCAAATCCTGACTGGCCTATGAGCGCCGCCTGCTGGTCGCCAGCCATGCCGCTGACGGGAATCGCCGCGCCGAACAGGGACGGCTCCGTGGTGCCGAAATCCGCTGCGCAGTCTTTGACCTCCGGCAGCAGGGTGCGTGGAATCGCGAACAGGCGTAGCAGCGCGTCATCCCACTCCTGGTTATGAATATTGAAAAGGAGGGTCCGGGACGCATTGGTCGCGTCCGTGGCATGCACCTTGCCGCCTGTCAGCCGCCACAGCAGGAAGGTATCCACGGTGCCAAATGCCAGCTTGCCGGTTTCCGCCATGTGCCGTGCACCGGGAACGTTGTCCAGTATCCAGGCGATCTTGGTCGCCGAAAAATACGGATCGAAGCGCAAGCCGGTCTTGGCTTCGATGGTCGATTCCAGCCCCTTCCGTTGCAGCTCCGCGCAACGCGCGGTCGTGCGCCGGTCCTGCCATACGATGGCATTGTGGATGCAACGGCCGCTCTGTCGGTCCCAGACCAGCGTGGTCTCGCGCTGGTTGCTGATCCCGATGCCCGCAATGCTGCCCGCGCCGTGGCCGCCCTTTTGCAAGACCTGCCGGGTCACCTGCAGTACCGATTGCCAGATCGCCTCTGGATCGTGTTCCACCCAGCCCGGCTGCGGGTAGATCTGCGGAAACTCCTGTTGTGCCGAAAACGCCGCCACGAGTTGCCGGTCGAACAGCACGGCGCGGCTGCTGCTGGTGCCCTGATCGATTGCCAATATGTACTCAGCCATCCCCGTCACCCTCGTACAGCGCGTATAGCGGCTTCGCAACTCGCATTCTTCTGCCCGCCTCCGCCGGCAAGTGCTGGCCGGTCTGGCGCTTCGCAAATTCGGCAACGTTCCGCAGGATCGCTTCCGGCCACGGCGTCACCCGGCGGGTGGCGAGACTTACGTGCAGGTTCATCCATTCTGCTGTGGCCGCGAGAAAACCCTGCTCGGCGTGATAGAGCCACTGAAACTGGTGGATCCGTTTTTCGTCGTACGCAAGGATCTGCGAGCGCACGCGATACGGATCCGCCTCCTTCAGCTCCTGCAGGTAGTTGATGTGGCATTCGACCGCGAAGGTGGAGCCCCGGCCGGACTCTATGTATTCGTTCGTGATGCCGAACTGCGCCCACAGGTCGTCGACACCGCGATCGAGAGCCAGCACGTAATAGGCGACGTTCATGTGGCGGTTTATGTCGATCCATTCCGGCAGGACGACACCCGAGCTGACTTCGATTCCGGGCAGGTCTTTCATGCGCCAGTCAAACCTTTAGCTCCGGACGATCGATGAAGTGGCGTAGCGCTTGCGGATTGGCCAGCGCATCCGTGTTCTTCACCGGTTCCCCATGCACCACCGAGCGCACCGCGATTTCCACTATTTTTCCGCTGATCGTCCGCGGTATTTCCGGAACCGCGACGATCCTCGCCGGCACATGACGCGGCGTCGTATTGTCTCGTATTACCTTGCAGATCTTTTGCCGCAGGACCTCGTCGAGAACAACCCCGGGCCGCATTACGACGAACAGCACGACTCTCACGTCGTCTTCCCAGTTCTGGCCGATCGCAATGCTCTCGACGATCTCGTCGAGCTTCTCCACCTGGCGGTAGATCTCCGCCGTGCCGATACGCACGCCGCCGGGGTTCAATACCGCATCGGAACGTCCGTGGATGATCATGCCGCCGCTCGCCGTGATCTCGGCGAAGTCGCCGTGGGCCCAGACACCGGGAAATCGTTCGAAATAGGCAGCGTGATATTTCCTGTCATCGGGGTCGTTCCAGAAGCCCACCGGCATCGAGGGGAACGCACGCGTGCAGACCAGTTCACCATTCTCCTGCAGGACCGGTCGGCCCTCGTCGTTGTATATGGAGACCGCCATGCCGAGCGCGAGGCATTGCAGCTCGCCGCGACGGACCGGCAGGATCGGGTTGCCCGCAGCGAAACAGCTGATGATGTCGGTACCGCCCGCAATCGACGACAACTGCAGGTCGCTACCCACGGCGTCGTACACGTAATCGAAACCGCCCGGCGCGAGCGGCGAACCCGTCGACAATACGGACTTCAGCGACGACAGGTCGAACTCGTCGCGCGGCCGTATCCCGGCTTTCTGCTGGGCGGCGATGAACTTGGCGCTGGTGCCGAAAATATTGATGCCCTCCTCTTCGGCGATGCGCCACAGGATGCGTCCGTCCTCGTGGAACGGCGAGCCGTCATAGAGTATGAGCGTCGCGCCGGATGCCAGTCCGCTGGCCAGCCAGTTCCACATCATCCAGCCGCAGGTGGTGAAATAGAAAAGACGGTCGCCGGACACGACGTCGCAATGCAATACATGTTCCTTCAGATGCTGCAGCACGGTGCCGCCGGCCCCGTGCACGATGCATTTCGGCACGCCGGTGGTGCCGGAGGAATACATTACATAGAGCGGCTGCGCGAAGGGAAAGCCCGGGAATTCGAGTTTCGCTGTGCTGCCGCGAAAGTCACGCCAGGTCGATGCGTTCGGCAGGTTTCCGAGATTCAGTCTGTCGCCGGTGAACGGAACGACCACGGTGCGCTGCACCGAACGAATCGCCGCGACCACGCCCCTGACCGCCGCCAGCGAATCGCAGCGCTTGCCGTTATAAAAGTATCCGTCCGCACAGAACAGTACCTTTGGTTCGATCTGTCCGAAGCGGTCGACGACGCCGTTGATTCCGAAATCGGGCGAGCAGGACGACCAGACGGCGCCGATGCTGGCCGTGGCCAGCATCGCGATGATCGCCTCGGGACAATTCGGCAGGAACCCGGCGACCCGATCACCCTGCCCTACGCCGGACGACTTCAGGGCAGCGGCAAGCGCGGCTACTTCACTGCGCAATTCGTCGAAACCGAGTTCCCGCCGAGCCCCGTTCTCACCGCGGAAAATGATGGCCGGACGATTCCCGGAATGACGCAATAGGTGTTCCGCAAAATTCAGTTCCGCGTCGACAAACCATCGTGCGGTCGTCATGTCACCCGGCTGGACCAGCACCGCCGACGCCGGTTTGTGGAAGTTCACGTCGCAGAAGCCGGCATGCGCCTGCCAGTAACCGGCAAGATCATCGATCGACCAGCGATAGAGTTCGTCGTAACTGCTGCAGGAACGCTCGCGCATGAAGCGATACATCGCGGTGGCTTCGCGACGCGCCTCGTTCGGTTGCCAGAGGATGGTCGACTGCTTCAATGGGTTCCTGTGCGTGCTGGCCACGGCGGGCAGAGCATCATGAATATCGCAAGCCGCAAGGACTGTCCAGATGCGGAATGCGTGCCGGTCAGGACCTCTTGCCGGCCGACTCCGCAGCTGCGCGGCCGATGATGGCACGCGCCATCCGGTCGGCAATCACGTTGGTCGGTTCGCCCGATCGTTTCGCCTCGGCGAATATTCCGGTAAGGCGCGGCCCGATCGCCGCCACCTGGTTCATGACTTCGGCATCGTCCACGCCGCCATAGTATTCGCAGGCCACATTGATAATGCCGCCGCCATTGATGACGTAGTCAGGCGCATAAAGAATACCGGCATCCGACAGCCGCTGGCCGTCCGCATTGGTCGCGAGCTGGTTGTTCGCACCACCGGCAACGATGGGCGCACGCAGCCTGGAAATCGATTCGGCAGTCAGGATGGCGCCGAGCGCGCAGGGAGCAACCACGTCCACCTTTTGCGCCAGGATGTCGTCAAGGCCAACGGCTTTCGCTCCGAACTCGTCGCAGGCCTTCTTGACGCGCGCCGGGTCGATATCGGCGACGGTGAGCTTCGCGCCTGCTTGTGACAAATAACCGCACAGGTAATAGCCCACGTTGCCCACGCCCTGTACGGCAACGGTGAGTCCCTGCAGGTTCTTTCGTCCCAGTTTGAAGGCGACCGCCGCCTCGATGCCCTTGAATATGCCGAACGCCGTCTTCGGCGACGGATCGCCGCCCGCGTGGCCGGCCTTTGGCGGCAGGCCGGACACATACCGCGTGCGCCGCGCGATCGTTTCCATGATCGAGACGGACATGCCGACGTCTTCTGCC
>JAKEGN010000201.1 GCA_022615525.1 Woeseiaceae bacterium | reverse complement strand
CAGTATCCTTTCGCGCGGTGCGGCCATCAGGTTTCCCCCGGGCCGGTGCCCGTCATGCAGAGTTCCGTCACTGGCGCCCCGCAGGGAGATGGATTTCCGCCAGCATGCAGCGCACGCTGCCGCCGGCCGAGCGCTCTATGTCATCGATGGGCGCGCTGACGATGGCAGCATGCTTGCCGATAATCCTGAGCTGTTCGCCCGACAGGGATTTTCGTGCCTGCTCGGACATTGCGATGAGCGACTTGCCGGAAGGCGTGCGGAGTTCGAGCATGTTGCCTGCAAACGATTCGAGTTGCTGCATGGTCAGCGACAGCACTTCATGACCGGACTGCGCCAGGCTTTTCATGACGGCGTCCCGCTGGACGGGGTCGGGAATTGCGGCGTCGCAGATCACGGCGAGTGACTCACCGACGTTCATCAATACGTTGGTGTGGTATATGGGCGCGCCGTCGCGGTCGACGGCATCGAACGCCACCACCTCGTAGTCCATCCGTTGCGCGAAGTCGCCCAGCGCATCCAGGTGGGTGCGCGGCGACAGGCAGGCATAGGCAATCCGATTGCTTCGATCCAGCACCATGCTGCCGGTACCCTCGAGATAATGGCCTTCATTCTCGTGATCGCTGAGGTCGATGATCCGTCGAACCTCGAAGCCGTGCTGGTCGGCGAGGCTGTCAACAATGTCCATGCGCCTTTCGGTGCGGCGATTCTCCGCCAGCATGGGATACAGGACGACCGTGCCATCCGCGTGGAAACTGACCCAGTTGTTCGGGAAGATCGCATCCGGTGTGTGCGGCTCCGGGGTGTCGTCGAATGAGATGACGCGGATCCCCTGCCCCGTGAGTGCTGCTGCAATTGCCTCGAATTGCCGGGCGGCAGCGGCCTGTTGCTGTTCCGGCGTCGCGCTGGTTTTTCCCTGGAAGCGGTTGGATTCTGCCGTAATCGGGTTGCTCTGGAATCGTACCGGCCGAATCATCAGGACGGCCCCGGCGAGCTGCGGCTCTTTATTCTTGTTCATAATGGTTCGTGTGCCGATTGACGCAGGCGGAAACAACGTGCTTTCGCTAAACTGGCAATCATCACGAATAAACAGGATGAGGAATTATGCCTGTAAACAGGGCAGCGCTGAAAGCGTTGATGCGGGCATTCGCGAATCCGGCGTGGCCAAGCTTCACCTGGTTCGGCATGACCGCAGGGATTTCGCTGCTGGAATCACCGGCCCGGTTCAGCGCAGACACACTGTCGCGCGCTGCGGCACTGGATTTGGGCCGAATCGTTTTCTCGGTGCTGAACAAGGCGGAACTGATTACGCTGGTGGTGCTGTTGAGCATCGTCCGCATCTCCGGGCAGGGCCGCCGGTACTGGGCCGAGTGCGCATTGCTGGCGCTGATAATGATCGCCCAGTCCGTCTGGCTGCTTCCCGAATTGTCGGCGCGTTCAGCGCAGATTGTCGCCGGTGCGGACCCCGGGCCATCCTTCGTTCATGCGGCCTACGCGAGCCTGGAGTTGCTGAAACTCGCCCTGCTCCTCGTGCTCGGCTTTCGCGCGCTGGCCGCGACCGGTAACGCAATGCCGTCCGGCACAAAATCATGAACGGTTCGCCAACGGATGTTCATCGCTCGATTTGCGTTGCCGAAGACGGGCGAAAAATACTGGTGGATTACTGGCCGGCGGAAGGACCCGGGCGTCTGGCTGGAGTAGTGCACATATTGCACGGCCTTGGCGAGCATCCTGCGCGCTACCATCGTTTCGCAATGGAGTGCGGCAAGCGAGGTTACGCCGTCGTCGCCCACAACCATCGCGGTCACGGGGAAAACTGTGCGGTGGATGAGCTCGGCCATTTCGCGGACCGCCACGGCTGGGACCTCGTCATCTCGGACATCCTTGTGGTACAGGAAGAGATACGCCGCCGCCACCCGGGCCTGCCATTGATCCTGCTGGGGCACAGCATGGGGTCGTTCATTGCCCAGGACTTCCTCATGCGCAACCCGCAAAGTGCCGCTGCGCTAATCCTGTCGGGTTCATCGCTCACGGCCCGCCGTCAGCTGCTTCCCGGTCACTGGATTGCCCGTTTCCTCGCGTGGCGTCCGGGCCCGAAGCATCGCAGCGCTTTGCTCAACGGCATGACGTTTGCCGCGTACAACCGGCGTTTTGCGCCGAATCGTACGGCGTTCGACTGGCTGAGCCGCGATGAGACTGAAGTCGACCGCTACATTGCCGATCCGCTGTGCGGCGCCGACTCCAGCAATCGGCTCTGGGCAGACCTGACCGGCGCTCTACTCAAAATACGCAAACGACGCTCTATCCGCAGCATTCCACTTGAGTTGCCGCTGTTGATTACTGGCGGTGAGAAGGATCCTGTCGGAGGCGGTAAGGCCATGACCCGACTGGCCGATGCGTACCGCAATACCGGCCATACAGACGTAACACTCAAGGTCTACCCGGATGGCCGCCACGAAATGCTGAACGAGATCAACCGCGATGAATTCATGGCCGATCTCCTGCAGTGGATCGCCTCGGTCATCGGGTCGCCGGAAGCACAAACACCGCAGGCGCCAATCAAAGCATAGTAGGAGCGAGCAGCTCTCGCGCCGCGATGACAGGCCATTGCGCGTAAATCGGTTCCCGAGTCGCGAGCACGGCTCGCTCCTACAAGGGTGCTGCAAAGCCCTGCAGTGCGATCGACACGCCAAAGAAAAAGGCGCTTTCCTTGCGAAAAGCGCCTTTCCTTTTTCCAGCTTGTCGCCGTTTTCGCTAGTCGAAGTTAGCCGTCAGGCGTACGTACCAGAACCCACCATCGATGCCCCACGGAGTGGTATCACTGTAGTGGTTGCCGGCACCAACACTGAGATTAGGGTCGAGGTCACTCCTACTCTGGATATCGACCGCCCCTTCTTCATCCAGCACGTTGTCTGCACCAACCGCCACGGTGAAACGCTCGGCGAAGGTATAAGCCGCCTCGATATCGAAAATGATATCGCCGTCGTAGCAGTCGTCGCCGCCGCTGTTGTCGACCGCGCAGGCAATCGTGTATCCGGTTCCGTCCGGACCGCGCGGTGTCGTATCTCCCCCACCGATCTGCGAATTGACCCAGTCATCGTAGTAGCTGGCACGGACAAGGAAGCTGAAATTCTCGAAGTAGTGGTTGTAGGTGAGCACACCTCGATACTCAGGATTCTGGTTCTCCAGATCGACCACCTTGTCGCGACTCACTTCGCTGCCTGCGTTGTCGACCTCGGTCTCGGTCCAGTTCACGGCACCGGTCAGCGTGCCTGAGCCTGCGCCGCCCCATTCCATGTCCCAGGCCAATACAACGTCAACGCCCTGGGTGGTCGTTTCGAAGTCGTTGGTATAGAACGTCACCGAGGAAAGGTCCGCCGCACCCGGTACGCCGACCTCCTGCAGACAGAGCGCCAGGGTACCGACCGGATTGGCCTTCGCATTCGGGCAATCCAAATCCGCGTACTGCGGATCATTCGGATCCTCGGCCGTAATATCGATGCTACCGGTAAAGGCGATGCGATCATCCACGTTGATGTTGAAGTAGTCGACCGTCAGGTTCAGTTGATCCGAGATATCCCAGACGAACCCGGCGGAATAACCGACCGACTCCTCAGGTCCCAGCGGCCCGCCGCCAAGGGCCACAGCGAGCGGATTCGTTGGCGGAATCTGGCCGCTCTGCGACAGTTCTCCGTTCACGAGGATCGTCGACACCTTGGTCACGTTTTCCTGTCCGGGTGTCGGGGCACGGAAGCCGGAGTTCACGGAACCGCGAATCGCGAACGCGTCCGTTATTGCAAATCGACCGGCGACCTTGTAGTTCGTGGTATCGCCAAAGCTCTCGAAGTCCTCGTAGCGCACGGCAACCGATCCTGTCAGCCGGTCCGTGAGATCCGCTTCAGCTTCGGCATAGACCGCAATGTTGGAGCGGCCCCACAAGCCTGCCTGCTGCGGGCTGAAACCAGCGAAACCGTGTGCGCCGATGCTCAAGTCTGCCAGGCGAGTTGTGCCATCGTTGTAGAAGTTCGCGCCGTTGCTGCTCTGGAACGCAAACCGGCCGGCCTGCCAGGAATCCACTTCACCAAGGATAGTTTCGAAGATTTCGTCACGGTATTCCGCACCGAAGGCGAAACTCAGGTCAGAGGCGAACGCGTCCACCGGCAGCGCATAGACGAAGTCGGCATTCAGGTTGACCTCGGACTGAACGTAAGCACCGAGTTCGAAGTCCCTCTTCAACTGGCCGTCGGTGATTGCATCCGGCCCGAGGGACGGGTTCCAGGTGTTGTTCAGGAAGAAGTCGACCTTGTTACGACCGTAACCGCCGCTGAAATCGTATGACAGACGCTCGGTCATTTCCCCACGAATGCCGCCGACGATGCTCGCATCCTGCAGCTGGCCGCCGAATTGCGGCGTATAGCCACCGGGCACGATCGAGTTCATCAGCCAGCAGTTGGCGGGCAGGTTCTGCCGCGCCGTGTAGTCTGCGGCAACAGCTGCCGCGTCTGACGCGTCCACCGTACCGCCCGGGCTTGGCAGCGCCGGGCAATTCGAAACGTAGCCGGTGGTGCCCAGCGGCACGGACAGCGGATCGCTTGCCGGGCCGCCTATGCGCGTATCCACAACCGCCCGAACCCCGCCGTTGGTATAGGTACCACCACGGTTATTCGGATTGCGGTAGAAAAATCCGCCTTCGGTCTCGCGCTTGCCATAGTTGCCGAACGCATAGACTTCCATCGACTCGCTGACCTGGATGCCCATGTTGCCAAAGATATTCCAGTTGTCGCGGGTCTCTGGCTGGCCCCAGATCTGCGCGTAGGGCTGCCGTACTCCACCCGTTCCGGCCGTTGCGCCATACAGCTGGTCCGGTGCGCCAAGACGGCCCAGGCTGTCAGCGTCGGCACGCTGTAAGGACCGACTGGTCGGGTCCTGCTCGCTCCACACACCGGTGAGGTTCAAAAAGCCACTGTCGCCAAGCGCAATGCCGGTATTGCCGGACAGCTGCAGCAAGGTGCCATCGCCTTCCATGAATTCGCCGGTACGTGCTTCGAGCGTCGTGCCCTGTGCCGAATCGTCCAGCACGAAGTTAATTACGCCTGCAATCGCGTCCGAGCCGTATTGCGCCGCGGCACCGTCACGCAGCACTTCGACCTGCTTGATAGCGAGTGCCGGGATCGCGGCAATATCCGCGCCCTGCGATCCTTCGTTCAGCGAGCTGCCGAGTTCCGCGATAACGCCGGAGCGGTGACGTCGCTTGCCGTTCACCATTATCAGCACGTTGTCAGGCGGCAAACCGCGCATCGTCGCCGGTCGCACCAGGGTGGCCGCGTCGTCGATCGAATGCGACTGCACGTTGTACGATGGAACCGTATTCCGCAGCAGCTCGTTCAGGTCGGTCGTGCCGATGTTGACGAGTTCCTGGCCACCGATGACATCGATGGGCACTGCCGAATCCGACGCACTGCGTTCGGAGCGACGTGTTCCGGTCGTGATGATTTCCTCGATCTCCTCTGCGGCCGGGGCCTGTGCAAGCGCAACCGGTGACAGCACCGGCATTGCAAACACTAGCGCAGCAGCAGGAATGAGGAACCTAAAGACTTTAGGCGTACTGGACATTTGCTCTCTCCCCCATCTACATGGTGTCTGGCATTGTGTGTATCGACGAATCACCGAAGTGGTGACTCATACTTGTGCTTGATTGAACCACTCTCGCGCGGGAAAGGAAAGCGCGTCACAGGGCGTATATAACTTTTTTTTGGTTTCAGCCGGAACCTACTGTTGCCAAAAAGCCACAGCGTGCATCTCGTCACCATTGGCTTTCGTGCTCGATTTAACTGCAAAGGTAGCCTTTTGGAGGTGCTCTCGTGGTGTCGTTGCAACGCGCCTGGCGGGGGTGCAACCTTGGCTGCAATCGGTGGTCCATTCGGTCAATTGGCAGGAGAATTCGACGATTGCCACGTAGCGCATCCATCCTTGTTTCAGTTGCAATCCAGCTCGGATTGACCGCAACGTCATTCGCGGAATCGACTCAACCGGTTGAAGCAACGGAGCCGGAGTCTGTCATCACCGGGCACCACTTGGTGGTCGCGACCTCCGCCGACATCGCCGGTGAATCCACCGCGGCCCAGGTTGCGACGGTATTGCCCCCCGATGAAAACATCGAGTGGCAAATGTACGTGCCACCAACTTACGACGCGAAAAAGCCGGCAGGCCTCCTGGTCTACGTCAGCCCAATACAGTCCGGTGAGATCCCGCGCGGCTGGAGCGAGGTGCTCGACCGGCACAACGTCATCTGGATCGGCGCAAACCGTTCCGGCAACAACGAACTCGTTGCACGCCGCATTTTGCTTGCGTTGCTCGCAGTCTCGGCCGCGCGAACACACTACGCGATCGATGCGGAGCGCATTTACATCAGCGGGCTTTCGGGTGGCGGCAAAACCGCGAGCATGATCGCGACCGACCAGGCGCAGCTATTCCGCGGCGCAATCTACAACTGCGGCGTCGAGGTGTGGGACACGGAAGAACCGGAACGCCTGGATCAAATCCGGCAGAATCGGTACGTGTTCGTCACCGGCACCTATGACCAGGCGCTCGAACCGACGAAGCGCGCCTACCGGGCGTATCGTCGCGCCGGCGTTGAAAATTCAAAGCTCATGGTGATCCGGCACATGACGCACCGGAATCCGGATTCCTACGAGTTCGAGGTAGCGCTGCAGTACCTCGATACGCGGGATACCCCGGATCCTTAGTCTGGCTGTACTGCGGCCGCCGCGCGGCTGTCGCGCCGGAAACGCGCAATGGCGGAGACAGACTCGAGAATCGCCATCAGGCTCGTGACCAGCACCACGACGTCGATGAATACCAGCAGCCAGTTGCCGTCACGATAAAATTCGATCAGCTTGACGACCGCCGCCCAGGACGACATCAAAAGGACGAACGCCATCGGGATGAGCGTGTAGCGCGCCGGCCTGCCGAGCTTGATGAGCATCACCGTGATGGCGAGCAAGGTCATGCCCGCGAGGATCTGGTTGGTCGAACCGAACAGCGGCCAGATCACCAGGCCACCCGCGCCGTCGGGACCGCCGGCCCCAAACGCCAGCAACATGCAGGCGGTAACGGCAACCAGCGTGGCCACGATGCCGTGATTCAGGATCGGCAGGTGATAGATCTGGCCCCATTCCTGGATGATGTAGCGCTGCAGGCGCACGCCGGTGTCCATGGTCGTGCCGGCGAACAGCACCACCATGGTGGCGAGCAGCGTGGTTGAAAAGCCCATCGGCAGGCCGAAGCCCTGCGTGATCAGGTTGGCGCCGCCGGAAATGAACGCATCCGCACCCGCCGTGCCGAACTTGTCGTAGATCTGGTGCCAGATCTCGGGTGTCGCGGCCAGCGCCGCGCCACTGACGGCCACGATGGTAATGAGTGCCAGCGATCCCTCGCCCACGGCCCCCAGATAGCCGACGAAACGTGCATCCGGTTCCTTGTCGAGTTGCTTGGAACTCGTGCCGGAGGAGACGATGCCGTGAAATCCGGACACTGCTCCGCAGGCGATGGTGACGAACAACAGCGGCACCATGGAAGGCGCATCCGCATCGACCAGCGTATTGAAGGCCGGGGCCGAAATGTCCGGCATGACGAGGAACACCGCGCCATAGAGCAGGAACAGGCCGACGAATAGCTGCAGGCCGTTGATGAAGTCCCGCGGCTGCAGCAGCATCCACACCGGCAGCATCGAGGCCGTCGCCGCATAAATGAAGAGTATGACGATCCAGCCCGAGATGGTCGACAGGCCGAACAATTCCGGCAGCTCCATCGGCACGACGCTGCCCGCATACACGGACAGGTACAGGGCGATGACACCGCCGAGCGACAGCGCCAGCAGGTTGAACTTGCGGTGCACGAGCTGGCCGATGACCAGGGCGACGAGAATCGCGGCCCACGATGGCACGACTGCCGTCGGCGTTTCGACGAAAGCTCTTGCGATGACCACGCCGAAGACGGCATTCACCATCAGCAGCACCAGGAAAATGACCACCATGAAAAGGGAACGGGTACGCTTGCCGATCACCACTTCCGAAAGTGCACCGATCGATTTTCCCTTGTGCCGGTTGCTTGCCCAGAGTGCGCCCGCATCGTGCACGCCGGCGAAGAAAATCGTGCCGAGCGTCACCCACAGCACCGCCGGTACCCAACCCCAGTAAACGGCGATCGCCGGACCGACAATGGGCGCGGCGCCGGCAACCGAAGTGAAATGATGACCCCAGAGGATGAATTTGTTGGTGGGTACGTAGTCGACGCCGTCGTTGAACTCGTGCGCCGGGGTCACGAAGTCCGGATCGAGCCTGAATATTTTCTCGGCGATGAATTTCGAGTAGACGAACCAGCCGAAAGCCATGCCGGCGACGCCCATCAGTACGATCAGAACAGACTGCATGTCCTCTCCCCCCCGGGAATACTGCGGCACAAGCTTATACTTCTAATGGCCCTTGTCCAACATTGTGCGCCGCGCAAATGCATGCGCGCGCTAAGGAATCCCTGATCTATTCGGAAGTTCTGTCATTGCGAGCACAGCGACCGTCATTGCGAGGAGCGAAGCGACGAAGCAAACTTGTGATTGCTTCGCTGCGCTCGCAATGACGCTGCTTCGTCGCTTCGCTCCTCGCCAAGACGAATTTAAGGAACCTCTGATTAATTCGAAAGTCCCGTCATTGCGAGCGAAGCGCGGCAATCTTATGCTCTGTTTGCCGTGTTCTGCAGATTGCTTCGTCACTTCGT
>JAKEGN010000200.1 GCA_022615525.1 Woeseiaceae bacterium | reverse complement strand
TGGATCCTTTCTTCGACCGGATCGACAGCGTATTCCGCAGCACGCTCGCCGCCGCCCATGACGCTTTCGCACGGGGTGACCACATCGAGGCTATACGCCTCTACGATCTCGCCGTGGCCATCACGCCGGGACACGCGGAAGCGGAACAGGGACTGGCGCGCGCGAAGAATCTTGAAGCCGTCATGAGCCTGACCGACCAGGGCTTGCAGTACGAAAAGGACCTGGAACTGGACGCGGCCAGACTGGCATTCGAAAAGGCCCTGGAACTCGATGCCGGTTGGCAACCCGCGGTTAGCGGGATGGAACGCGTGCGCATCGCGATCCGTGAGTGGACGTTCAACCAGCGTATGACGGAAGGATTCGATGCGCTGGCCGCAGGCCATTATGACAGCGCTCGGGCGGCGTTCAATGCAGCGAAGGCTATCATTCCCGAATCCCGCGAGGCGGCCGACGGATTGCTGCAGGTGGATCAGGAGGTGCGCCTGCAAAACATCCGCGACCTCGAAAGTGAAGTCGAACAGCAGGTCGCCGGCGAGCAATGGGAGCTGGCGACGGCCACATACCAGGCGTTGCTCGACATCGATCCTGACCTGCAGTTTGCAAAAGAAGGGCTGGCCCGCGCCAATCAGCGTGTCGCCCTGCACAATAGTCTGGCAAGCTACATCGGCGACCCGGATTCTCTGAGTGACGATTTGACCATGCAGAAGGCAACGAGATTGCTGCTCGACATATCGCGCATGCCGGACCAGGGACCGCGGCTCACGGACCAGAAGGAGGAATTGTCGCGCCTGCTGAAACGCGCGGCGACCCCGCTCGGCGTGCAGCTGGTCTCCGACGGAGTCACCGATGTTTCGATCTATAAGGTCGGCAGGTTCGGGGCATTTGCAATGCAGGAATTGACATTGCGACCCGGCGTCTACGTTGCCGTCGGCAGCCGCCCGGGATATCGCGACGTTCGCCTCGAGTTTCGCGTCGCACCGGAAATCGAAATGAAGCCGATCGTCATTCAGTGTGAGGAGCAGATTTGAAGTTCGATTCTGTTCTGGTCAGGGATAGCGAAGGCGATCGCCGCTTCAGTACTGCAAGACTCCCGCTGAAACTCGGTACCGCGAGCGACTGTGTCATTCGCTTGCCGGGTCCGGGCAGCGCCGCGGTGGCGCTGCTGGACGAGCTCGACGGACAGGCCTTCATCCAGCCGATCGGCCGCAGTGCGGCGCTCACCGTGAACGAGGAGCCGCTGACGGCAACGCGGCGTCTCCAGTCCGGTGACGTCATCGGTTTCTACGGCAGCCGGGTGCTGATCCGCGAAGATCACGAAACGTTGCTGTGCGAAATCCGGCTGGAGGACAGTGCCTATGTCACTCGGCCACCGGATGAGGCAGAACGGCAGGCGGCCGAGGAGCTGATAGCGCCGACGGTATTCCAGCGCAAGCGAGAATCCGGGCCGGTCGTGGAACGAGCGCCCGCGTTACGCTGGCAGTCGGTCGTGGCCGGCGGTATCGCCGCGTTACTCTTGCTGTCGTACTTGCTGTTCAGTGCGCGCTCCATCAAGTTCGAGGTGCAGCCGGGCGAGCCGGACGAACTGTCGATCAGCGGTGGCTGGTTCACCCTTCCTTTCGGCGACCGTGTCCTCATGCGTGAGGGTTCGTACGTGGTGCACGTCAGGAAGGACGGCTACTACGATGTGGATCATCCCCTGCTGGTCGACGAGACGCCAAGCCGCAACGTCGTGATCGAGTTGCGGAAACTTCCCGGGCATCTGACCATCGCGACCGATCCCGTGGTGGACGCGCTGGTCACTGTAGACGACACCATCGTTGGCAAGGCACCGTTCGGCCCCATCGAACTCGAGCCTGGCAGCCACTCCGTGTCAGTGGCTGCGGAAGGGTATCTGCCATTTGCGGACACCTTGTCGATTTCCGGCCTGGGCCGTCACGAGCAGGTCAGCGTGCAGCTTGTGCCGCGCTGGGCGAATGTGGAGATTACGACGGAACCCTCCGGCGCCGACGTATACAAAGGTGAGGAACGCCTCGGCCAGACACCGGCGACTTTGCGGCTGATGGAGGGGACCCACACACTGTCCGTGGTGCTCGAAGGATTCAAAGCCTGGGACGGGACTGTCGAGACGACGCCCAACGAGCACCAGGTGCTGCCGCTCATCAGGCTGGAGCCGGCGAACGCGCAGTTGCAGGTGAACACGATCCCGCGTGGCGCCAACGTCACGGTCAACGGGCACTATCGGGGCCAGTCCCCGATCCGCATCGCACTGTCTCCGGACATCGACTACGACATCGGCCTGTCCAAAGCGGGTTACGGATCCATCGTGCGCAAGGTGCGGCTGGCTGCCGCCGCCGCGGAGTCGATAACCGTCGACCTGACCGCGAGGGTAGGTGATGTCAGGATCGAGGTGCAGCCTTCGAATGCCGTCGTGTATATCGACGGACAGTCGCGCGGCAGCGGCTCGATGTCACTGAAACTGCCGTCCGCGCCGCAGCGGCTGGAAGTGCGGCTCGACGGATTCCAGACTTTCAGCCGCAGCGTTACTCCACGGCCCGGCTACCCGCAGACCATCCAGGTCCGCCTGCTGTCGAACGAGGAGGTGCAGGCGAGAAGCGCAGCCAATGTGATCACGAATTCGCAAGGGCAGGCCATGGTGAGAGTCGAGCCAGGCGGTTTCGTCATGGGCTCTTCGCGGCGCGAACAGGGACGCCGCGCCAACGAAGTGATCGTGCCGGCGCTCCTGACCAGGGCATTTTTTATCGGCGCGAAGGAAGTCACGAATCGGGAATTCAACCGCTTCCGCGCCGACCACGTCTCCGGCGAGGGGCTGCACCCGTCGCTGGCTGGCGACCTGAATCCGGTTGTCAACGTGTCCTGGAACGACGCCGTGGAATATTGCAATTGGCTGAGCGCCGAGGAAGGCCTGACACCCGCCTATATCAAGAAATTCGAGCAATGGCAGCCGGTGTCGCCGACCCCGAACGGCTACCGGCTGCCGACGGAAGCGGAATGGGAGTGGGCGATCCGCTACCAGGCACGCAGCACGGCGACGATCTTTCCCTGGGGCGATCGCCTGCCACCGCGACGCGACAGCGGCAACTATGCCGACAAGTCGGCGTCGCAGCTGGTGCCGTCGGTATTGCCCGGCTACGACGATGGCTACGCGTCCACGTCGCCCGTGGGAACCTTTGCCGCCAATGTCCTCGGCA
>JAKEGN010000199.1 GCA_022615525.1 Woeseiaceae bacterium | reverse complement strand
TCGGCTTTCCGTTGTACGAAAAGCAGGAAATACCGGCATGGACGGTCGAGACCACGATCCGCTTCGACAGCGGCCCAGGCTCGATCAAGGTCAACCTGCAGATTCCCAATCTCACCCCCGGTTTTGGCAAGCTCGATCATTATTCGGTATCCAAGAATTTCGGTTTTGGCGTCAACTACGCGGGGGGCGGCCGGGAAGCACAATGGACGGTGCGTCGGGCGGATGGCGAGCAGACCCTGTTCTACCGGATCGTCGTCTACGAAGACAAGGGCAGCCAGCAATCGGACACCACGCCGCCGTTTCCGATACCGCCGCTCATCCCGGAGCCTTTGCGCACCGCGGTGGAGGTGCTCGTGGCGGAGGTGCGAGAGCATTCCGCGGATCCGGCATCCTTTACGGCCGAGCTGCTCCGCCTTGTCAACAATCCATCGCCGAATTCCAACATCGAGTTGATCCTGGCAGATGCCCGATCGAGTTCCGACCTGGTGCAGACGATGACGACCATCCTGGCATTTGCCCGGATTCCGGCCCGGATGATCCGCGGCCTCGTGCTGCAGGAGCAGCAACGTGACATGACACCGATACCGTGGCTTGAGATCCACGACGGGGATCGTTGGCGCTATTTCAACCCGACCAACGGGGCAGAGGGACTGCCCGACAATTACCTGATCTGGTGGCGCGGCAGTGATCCGCTGATCCGCGTCGAGGGCGGAAGCAATGTCGAGGTGAGCTTTGCCGCGCAGAAAAACTTTCTCGACGCAATGGCGATTGCCGAACAACGCGCAGAACTGGCGCAGTCGACCTTGTTCGATTTTTCGCTGTACAGCCTGCCGATCCAGACCCAGTCCGTCTACAGCGTGATCCTGATGATCCCGATAGGCGCGCTGATCATGGTGTTGATGCGCAACGTCGTCGGTATCGATGCTTTTGGTACCTTCATGCCGGTGCTTATTGCGCTCGCGTTTCGCGAGACCCAGCTGCTCTGGGGCATGGTGCTGTTCGTGTTGCTGGTTGCGATGGGCTTGAGTATCCGCTTCCTGCTCGAGCGACTGCGGTTGCTGCTGGTGCCGCGGCTCGCGTCGGTGCTCATCGTGGTCGTCATTCTCATGATGGTCGTCAGCATCCTGTCCCACAAGCTAGGCATGGAGACCGGGCTGTCGGTGGCGCTGTTCCCGATGGTCATCATCGCCATGACGATCGAGCGTATGTCCGTCGTGTGGGAGGAACGAGGCCCGGGCGATGCGATGCGGGCGGGCATCGGCAGCCTGGTCGTGGCCATCTTCGCCTATCTCGCGATGGGTATGGACTGGCTCGAGCATCTCGTTTTCACCTTTCCGGAATTGCTGCTGCTGGTGCTCGCCCTCGTTATCGTACTCGGCCGCTACACCGGCTACCGGTTTACCGAGCTTGCGCGATTCAAGGCGATAGGCAGGGATTGACATGCTGCAAGCCGTGAAACGACTCAGGAAGGCCGGCGTGCTCGGTTTGAACGAACGCAACGCCGAGCTGATCATGCGGCTCAACCCGCGGCGCTATTACCCGCGGATCGACGACAAGGTACTGACGAAGAAGCTGGCAATCGAGGCCGGGATGGCAGTGCCGGAGCTTTACGGTGTCATCGATCACCAGGGTGACGTCAGGAGGTTTGCGGAGATCGTCGACGGCCGGGAGAGTTTCGTGATCAAGCCGGCGCAGGGCAGCGGCGGGGACGGGATCATCGTCATCGCCAGCAGGACCAGGCGGCGTCGTGACAGTTTCCGTACTGCGGGCGGTATGCTCATCACGCAGGCAGAACTGGAGCACCACATCTCGAATATCGTCAGCGGCCAGTACAGCTTGAGTGGCGGCAAGGACGCGGCTCTGATCGAATATTGCGTCCAGTTCGATCCCCTGTTCGAACAGGTCAGCTACCAGGGCGTGCCCGACATACGGGTTATCGTGTATCGCGGTTATCCGATCATGGCCATGGTGCGGCTGCCGACCCGGTCCTCCGACGGCAAGGCCAACTTGCACCAGGGAGCGGTCGGTGCCGGCGTGGACTTGAGTACCGGCATGACCCTGAAAGGCGTGCTCGGCAATGACGTGGTCGAAGAACACCCGGACACGGGCGCGCCGATCGCGGGCCTGAGGATTCCCCACTGGGACTTCATCCTGCAGTCATCGGCGCGCGCGCTCGAGGTAACCGGGCTCGGTTATGTGGGCGTGGACATGGTGATCGACCGCCACCTCGGACCTCTCATCCTTGAAATGAATGCGCGGCCGGGACTTAACATCCAGATCGCAAACGGGGTCGGCCTCGGCGGGCGTGTGGCAAGGATCGACGAGATCTGGAATGCCGCGGATGACCCGGTAACTCGTGCGCAAATCGCGCGGCGCGAGTTCGCCGCCGAACGCCAGGAATCCCTGCCGCTCGGCGACATTGCCGCGTGACGGGCCGTCGACTTACGGACTGCTAGTCGACCTTGATCTGCGCCGCAAGCCAGCGGTGCATCCGGGCATCGAGGACTTCGAGCGGCAGCGCCCCGCCGCCGAGCAAGGCATCATGGAACTCGCGTATGTCGAAAGCGTCGCCCAGCGTCTGTTCGGCATTGCGCCTTAGTTCCAGTATCTTGAGCTGGCCGATCTTGTAGGCGAGCGCCTGCCCGGGCCAACCGATATAGCGATCGATCTCGTTGATGATATCGAGCTCGGTTTTTGCCGCATTGGCTTTGAAGAAATCGATTGCCTGCTGGCGTGTCCAGCCCTTGTAGTGCATGCCCGTATCGACGACCAGGCGCACCGCCCGCCACATCTCGTAGGTCAGGGCGCCGAACCGCGAATAAGGATCCTTGTAAAGTCCGAGGTCGTAACCCAGGCTCTCGCTGTAGAGGCCCCAGCCTTCGGTAAAAGCGGTGAATCCCGAATAGCGGCGGAAGTCAGGCATGTCTCCCAGTTCCATCTGCAACGCGATCTGCAGGTGATGGCCGGGCACTGCCTCGTGCACCGACAGCACTTCCATCTCGTACTTGGGGCGAACCTCCGGCTTGTAGAGATTGACGTAGTAATAGCCGGCACGGCTGCCGTCCGCGGCGGGCCGGCTGTAGTAAGCCGTCGTCGTGTCGGGTGCAATACTGTCCGGGATAGGCCGCAGGCCGTACGGCATGCGCGGCAGCACGCCGAACAGTTTGACCAGCTCCGGATCGATGCGTTTGCAGATTGCTAGGTAGGCGTCGAACAGCTGCTCCGGCGTTTCGTAGTAGAACTGCGGGTCGGTTCGCAGGAATTCGAGAAAGTCCTCGAAGTTGCCCGCGAATTCCAGCTCGTCGATGATCAGCTGCATTTCGCCGCGGATGCGCTGCACTTCCGACAGGCCGAGGCGGTGGATCTCCTCGGGCGTCATGGAAGTGGTTGTGTAGACCCGGGTGCGGTATTCGTAGAACGCCCTGCCATCCGGCAACGACGAGGCGTCAATGCTGTCGCGGCTGGCCGGCAGGTAGGTATCGTTGAAGTAGCGGCTGAACTTCCGGTAGGAGGGGACGATGGATTTTTCGATGATCTCCTTTGCGCTCGCCCGCAGCCGTTCCTGTTCCGCGGCCGGAATACTGTCCGGCAGTTGCCTGAACACCTTGTAGAACGGGCTGTCTTCGGCGTTTTCGACGAGCTGCGCGGCTACCTGGTCCGGCACACGCTGCATCAGGATTTTCGGCGGCAGGTAGCCTCGTGCGCGGCCTTCTTCCTGCAAGGCCATGGTCTGGTCGATCACGACTTCGATCGATGCCATGCGTTGCAGCCAATCGTCGTAGTCGGCGACCGACGCCAGCGGAATTCGCTCCGCGACTTCGTCCAGCGTCTGCACACCGCCGCGCTGGTTTATCGGCATGAGGTAGTCACGGAAGCGAAAACCTTCGATGTCGGCCATCAGGTCGCGGCGAAACAATTCGTAGTTCAACTGACCGGCATCGTCCAGTTGCGCGGAGTCGATGGCCAGCAAACGTTGCATGAACTCGCGTTGTTGTTGCTGGCGTGCCTCGATGGCGCCGAGGCTCGAATCGGCCCAGTTGCCGTTGTAGCGGCGGTCGCCGAGGGACGAGGCCATGACCGGACTCTCTCGAAGCTGCCACTCCCAGGCATCATGGAGCAACGCCGCGAACTCGTCAGGAGCTGCGGAAATAGCGGAATTTCCGATCAGAATCAGTAGCGTTGCGACGAAGAATCGAATCATGCTCATGGCCTCTTTGCGGCTGTTGGAAGCGGTGTATCGATACGTCATTGTTGCTGCCTTCAGGTCGACTGGCAACCAATAGGCGACTTGGCTATCATGCCGGCACCAATCGAAAGCGTTAGCAGAAGAGTCCCCTCAGGGGCGCCGAAGGCGCAACTCGCTCGGAAACGCTCAGGCAAAAGGACTGCTCGCGCTGATTGGCTCTGGAGAGAGACCGGAAACGGTCCGCCGAAGGGGTAAGCGTCCGGAACGGCGTGAGATCTCTCAGGTAATAAGGACAGAGGGGCGACTGCGAAAGTCACGGCCGTCGGGATCGATTTCAGGATCTGATCGATACGATGGCACGGGCTCTGGCAGTCGTCCCTTTTTTTGTGCCTGAAGACGCATCCGGGAGAGGCCGTGGGCAAGCGAACACCGCTATTTGAGTGCCATGCCGGCAGCGGCGCCCGCATGGTCGACTTCGGCGGCTGGGACATGCCGTTGCACTATGGCTCGCAACTCGAGGAGCACCATGCCGTGCGGCAACACGCAGGTGCTTTCGATGTGTCGCACATGACCGTAGTCGACGTCACGGGCGCCGACGCGCGTCGATTCCTGCAGAAGCTGCTGGCAAACGATGTCGCCAAACTCGCTGCACCGGGCAAAGCCCTGTACAGCTGCATGCTGACGCCGGCTGGCGGCGTCATCGACGATCTCATCGTGTACTTTCGCGGCGCTGACAAATACCGCGTCGTGGTGAATGCGGCGACCCGTGACAAGGACCTCGCCTGGATGGAACAACAGGCCGCTCCCCTGTCCGTCGCGCTGGCGGAACGCCGGGAACTGGCAATGATCGCTGTCCAGGGGCCAAGGGCGCGCGAGCTTGCCGCTGCGTTGATCGACCGGAAATCCCGCGAGCCTGCGCTCGCCCTTGCGCCGTTTTCCGCGACGGAGGACGGCCAGCTGTTCGTTGCACGTACCGGCTATACGGGCGAGGACGGCTTCGAGATCATACTGCCCGGCGCAGATGCCGCAGACTTCTGGCGTCGTTGCGTCGACGCCGGAATTCGGCCTTGCGGACTTGGTGCGCGCGATACCTTGCGCCTCGAAGCCGGCATGAACCTCTATGGCAACGACATGGACGAGACCACCTCGCCACTGGTGTCCGGACTGGGCTGGACCGTCGCCTGGGAGCCGCCAGGCCGCGATTTCATCGGCAGGGAGGCGCTGGAGCGTGAGCGCCGCGAAGCGCCACGGCAGCGCTTCGTCGGCCTGATTCTCAAGGGCAAAGGTGTGCTCAGGAATCACCAGCGCGTGGTCGTCGCGGGCAAGGCCGACGGAGAAATAACGAGCGGTGGATTTTCGCCCACGCTGCAACGATCGATTGCGCTTGCGCGAGTGCCGTCTGGCAAGTACGAAACGGCGCAGGTCGACGTCCGCGGCCGGTTGCTCGACGTGCGCGTCGTCAAGCCGCCGTTCGTGCGCCACGGCAAGCCGTGTATCGATCTATGACATCTCAAGCAAGGGGAGTAGCAACATGAGCGAATTGCCCGGTGAACTGTTGTATACGGAAGAACACGAATGGCTGCGCCAGGAGGAAGACGGTACGGTGACCATAGGCATAACGGATCATGCCCAGTCGGCACTCGGTGACCTGGTCTACGTGGAGTTGCCCGAGGTCGGGGCAGAACTCGACGCGGGCGACGAGATGGCGGTGGTGGAATCGGTCAAGGCCGCGTCGGATGTCTATGCGCCGGTGGGCGGTACGGTGCTGGAGGTCAATGCAGACCTTGCCGACGATCCGGAAAAAATCAATTCGGATCCCTATGGCGACGGATGGATAGTGCGCATGCGGCCCGATGACATGGCGAACAGCAACACCATGGATCACAACGCCTACCAGGAACTGCTGGACTCGCTCGAAGGCTGAGCCTTTCGAATCATTCGGGAACACACAAGCACATGCCATTCATTCCGCACACCGAAGATGACGTCAAATCGATGCTTCAGACCATCGGCGTTGACAGCATCGAACAGCTTTTCGACGAAATACCGGCCGAGCTCAGGATCGACGAGCTCGTCGGTGTGCCGGATGCACTGTGCGAGATGGAGATCACCCGTCTCATGCGGGCCCGGTCGCGCCAGGACGGCACACCACAATGCTTCATAGGTGCGGGCGCCTACGAGCATCATGTGCCGTCGGCGGTCTGGGACATCGCGACCCGCGGCGAGTTCTACAGTGCCTACACGCCGTACCAGGCAGAAGCAAGCCAGGGCACCTTGCAGGTCATCTACGAGTACCAGTCGATGATCACGGCGCTGACCGCGCTCGACGTCAGCAACGCGTCTCTCTACGACGGCGCATCGGCACTGGCGGAAGCGGCCCTCATGTCGGTGCGTGCGAACCGCAAGGTCAAGACCAGCCGCGTATTGCTTGCCGCCGGTGTGAATCCGACCTATGAAAAGGTGGCTCACGCAATCTCCGGCAACCAGGGCCTCGTCTTCGATCGCCTGCCGCTCGATCGGCATACCGGGACGACAGACTTGGCCGCGCTGGCGACGTACGACCAGGAAGTGGTTGCCCTGGTAATTCAGCAGCCGTCCTTTTTCGGCACATTGGAGCCGATAGACCGCTTGACGGATTGGGCGCATCAAAGGGCTGCGCTGGTCATCGCAGTAGTCAACCCGACGTCGCTGGCGATACTCAAAGCACCCGGGCACTGGGGAGCCGATGGCGCCGACATCGCCTGCGGCGAAGGTCAGCCACTGGGCATACCGCTGTCTTCCGGCGGCCCGTATTTCGGTTTCATGGCGTGCGAGAAAAGCCTTGTCCGGCAGATGCCCGGTCGCATCGTCGGCCGGACAACGGACCTGGAGGACAAACCCGGCTTTACGCTCACGCTGCAGGCCCGCGAACAGCACATCCGCCGCTCGAAGGCGACATCGAACATCTGTACCAACCAGGGCCTGATGGTCACTGGCGCGACGATCTACATGTCACTCCTCGGGCAAGAAGGCCTGGCGCGAGTCGCGCAGCGGTCGCAGCAGAACACCGCGCAACTGGCCGCGAAGCTGACGTCCATAAAGGGCGTGACGCGACTGTTTGACGGGCCGCACTTTCACGAGGTCGCGCTCGGCCTCGATCGGCCGGTCGGGCCCGTATTGCGCGCACTCGCCGGCCAGGAAATTCTCGGCGGGTTCGACCTCTCGGCCAGCCACCCCGAACTCGGCAATGCGCTGCTGGTTTGCGCAACTGAGACCAAAACGGCAGACGATCTCGAACGCTATCGGCGGGCACTGAGCGACATCCTGTCGGCGAGCCGTAAGTGATGGCACGGATAATCTATGAAGGCACGAGCTACCGCACCTTTGGTGAACTTCCTGCTGTCGGCAGCCGTGCCCCGGATGTCTCGCTGGTCAATACCGCGTTGCAGGATGTTTCGCTGGCCAACTGGCTGGGCTTGCGCAAGGTGTTGAACATCTTCCCCAGTATCGATACGCCCGTGTGCGCGCGCTCGGTCGTGGTATTCGATCATCTCGCAAGAGACCTCGACGATGTCGTCATGCTGATGGTTTCATACGACCTCCCGTTCGCTCATCGCCGCTTCATGGCGCAGAACCAGTTGACCAGCGTGGTCAGCCTGTCGGCGATCCGGCACGCGGGCTTCGGCCAGAATTACGGTGTGCAAATCGTCGAGGGACCGCTTGCCGGCATGTTTGCGCGCGCTGTCGTGGTCCTCGACGAGAACAACACGATTGTCCACAACGAACAGATCGCCGATATCGGCGAAGAACCGGATTACATCGTCGCCTGTCGCGCGCTCGGGATCACGGTGGATCCAAAAAAGCTCGACATAAGGCAAACCAGGCAGGTATCCGGCAATGCCTGAAAAGCTGATCTTCGAGAAGTCCCGCCCCGGACGCCGGGCGTACGCGCAGGCGCCCGCGCTTGCCACGGCAACCGATATCCCGGCCGAGTTTCTTCGGCAGGACCGTCCAATGTTGCCGGAGGTGTCGGAGCTGCAGGTCGTGCGCCATTACACGCGGCTGTCGCAACTGAATTTCTCCATCGATACGAACTTTTACCCGCTCGGCTCCTGCACCATGAAATACAACCCGCGAGCGTGCAACGCGCTCGCGATGTTGCCGGGTCTGCTCAATCGCCATCCACTCGGGCCGGTCAGTCACGGACAGGGTTTCCTTGCGTGCATGTACGAACTGCAGGAGATGCTCAAGGCGGTTACCGGTATGCGCGCTGTGTCGCTAACACCGATGGCAGGGGCGCAGGGCGAACTGGCCGGCGTTGCCATGATCCGGGCCTACCACGTGTCGCGCGGCGACCATGAGCGCAACGAGATAATCGTCCCGGATGCAGCGCATGGCACGAACCCGGCGACTGCCACGATGTGCGGCTGCATCGTTCGCGAGCTGGCAACCGGCGCCGACGGTGACGTCGATATCGAGGCGCTCAAGCAGGCCGTCGGCCCAAAGACGGCTGGCATCATGCTGACCAATCCGTCCACGCTCGGGGTCTTCGAGCGCCGCATCATTGAAATCCGCAGGATCGTCAACGATGCAGGGGGGCTGCTCTACTACGACGGCGCCAACCTGAACGCCATACTCGGCAAGGTACGGCCGGGCGACATGGAGTTCGACGTCATACACATGAACCTGCACAAGACTTTCTCGACACCGCATGGCGGCGGCGGTCCCGGGTCAGGCGCGGTCGGTGTGGGCAAGCGATTGCGGCCGTTTCTGCCGATACCCGTGGTGGGCAGGAGCGATACAGACGGCAGTTACCATTGGCTGACCGAAAAAGACCTGCCGCAGAGCATCGGCCGCCTGTCGGGCTTCATGGGAAATGCGGGTGTATTGCTGCGCGCGTACGTCTACATGCGCATGGTCGGCCGTGACGGCATGCGGCGTATCGGCGAGTTCGCTACGCTCAATGCCAACTACCTGCAATCACGGCTGCGCGCCGCCGGGTTCGAACTCGCCTTTCCTGAACGCCGCGCAAGTCATGAATTCATCATTACGCTCAAGACCATGGCGCGAACGCTGCACGTCACGGCGATGGACGTGGCGAAAGCCTTGCTCGACGAAGGGCTGCACGCACCTACCACCTATTTTCCGCTGCTGGTGCCGGAGTGCCTGCTGATAGAGCCGACCGAAACAGAGACGCGCGAAGCACTGGACCGGTTTGCAGATGCGATGATCGCGATAGCGGAAAGGGCGAAGAGCGATCCGGCGAGTGTCCAGGGTGCGCCTTACAAAATGCCGGTCAGGCGGCTGGACGACGTCAAGGCAGCGCGCAACCTCGACCTTGCCTGGCGGCCGGAGCCCCGCCCGGAATTGTGACCCCATTGCGGGTCGGGTGGTGCCCGACTTGTGCATAATGGGTCGATCGAGTCGCGCGGGGAACCGCTACTGCCGTTTGTGGGTCCAGAGTGACTTGTGTTGCGACAGCGTCGGCCTACACGGCTACCGATCAGGATGAAAATGAAGAACAGAGCATGGCCGGCAGTGATTTCGATCTGCCTGGTTTCAACAGCGACCGCCGAAGTACCCGAGTGGGTCGGTACGCTCGAACGTATCTCGAGCGGCGTGGTGTCGATTCGCATCGACAGTACCCGGGCATTCGACACCGAATGGAACTCGTCCAGCCAGGCGACAGGCTTCGTCGTGGACGCCGAGCGCGGCCTGATACTGACCAACCGGCACGTCGTCACCCCCGGCCCGGTGGTCGCCGAAGCTGTCTTCCTGAACAATGAGGAAGTGCGCCTGACGCCTGTATATCGGGATCCGGTGCACGACTTCGGCTTCTTTCGTTACGACCCGAAGGAGCTGCATTACATAGAGCCTTCGGAACTTCCCCTGGTCCCCGGTGCAGCCGCCGTAGGCCGCGAAATTCGCGTGGTAGGCAACGACGCGGGTGAGCAGCTGTCCATACTGGCGGGCACCATAGCCCGACTCGATCGCCGCGCGCCGGACTACG
>JAKEGN010000198.1 GCA_022615525.1 Woeseiaceae bacterium | reverse complement strand
TGCCTGGCGGGCATCGCTCATTTCCTGCACCGGAGGCGCCGTCTCACAGCCGCCGCCGACGGCTATCAGCGGCATGAAGGCAATGGCGAGCAGGAGGCGCGTCGCCGGTGCGGCGTGATGAATAGCACCAAGTAAAAACCCGGGACGCATCAGGTAACGCTAGCAAGCGCCCTGCGCAACAGTCAAGCTGACGGATTGGGCTCGCTCAAGAGCCTGACGGACAGCCTGAGCGCTGCTAGAGTTAGCCGCCGCAAACCCAATGCAAGGAAAATGAGCGAGGAGCCCGAAATGCCTTCAGCAGTCACCATTTACCACCATCCGGGATGCTCCAAGTCTCTGAAAACGTTACAATTAATTAGAGACTACGGCGTCGAGCCGGAGATCATAGAGTACCTGCGGGATCCGCCGGCGGCGGCGACCATATTGAAGCTTGCGGACTGGCTGGGTGTGGGCGTCGCGGAGCTGCTGCGGACCTCCGACGGCAACGTCGACGACGAGACCCTGTCACTCAACGAACAGGCACTGGCCCGCTGGTTGCACGAGAATCCGAAAGCGCTGCAGCGACCGATAGTCGTGGATGAAGCCAACGCGAGGGCCTGTATAGGCCGACCGCCGGAAAACGTGCTTGCACTGCTGCGGCGATGAACGAAATCCTGGTCCTTTACTACTCGCGCTACGGCTCCACCGAAGCGCTGGCCCGTGAGATCTGCATCGGCGTTGATTCCGTCGCCGGTGCGGCCGCGCGACTGAGGACGGTGCCGGCGGTATCGGCGACCAGCGAGGCAACGGACGCACCGGTTCCATCGCAGGGTCCTCCGTTTGCCACGCATGACGATTTGCTGGAATGCGCAGGACTGATACTCGGCAGCCCGACCCGCTTCGGCAACATGGCCGCACCGCTCAAGCATTTTCTCGATGGCACGGGAAGCCTGTGGCTGAACGGCACATTGAGCGGCAAACCGGCGGGATTGTTCTGTTCGACGTCGACGTTGCACGGCGGCCAGGAGTCGACCCTGCTGAGCATGGCAATACCGCTCCTGCATCACGGCATGTTGATCACCGGCATACCGTTCACAGAAAGCGCACTGAATTCGACCACCACGGGCGGTTCGCCGTACGGCGCCACCCACGTGTCCTGGAACCGCAAGCCCGATATGTTATCCGCCGAGGAAAAAGCGCTGGCGCGCAAGCTTGGCGCGCGCGTTGCGGAAACGGCGGTGAAGCTAAGGAGGCTCTGATTAACTCGTCTCTGCGAGGAGCGTAGCGACGAAGCGCCGTCATTGCGAGGAACGAAGTGACGAAGCAATCTGAAGAGATTGCTTCGCTGCGCTCGCAATGACGAAGCTGCGCTCGCAATGACCGGCCTTTCGCATTAATCAGGTATTCCTTAAGCCGATGACTCAGGAATCAATGACACTGCGTACGAACGGTATGGTCAGCCGTCGTTGCGTGCGCAGCGCCTCTGCATCGAGGCGGTCCAGCAATGCGTACAGGCTGGACATATCGCGTCGCGTTCGCGACATCAGGTAACTCGCCGTATCGTCCGGCAACTCGAGGCCGCGATGACTTGCACGAAGCTGCAAGGCCCGCAGTCGGTCGTCCTCGGTCAACTGTTGCAGTTGATATACCGGCAGCAGGGACATGCGGCTGCGCAGATCTGCCAGGCGCAATCCACTCTCGCGGGGCGCGGTCGATGCGGAGACCAGCAGCAGTCCGCCACTGTCCGACAGCTGGTTGAACAGTGTGAACAGGGCAAGCTCCCAGGCCGGGTTTCCCGCCACGGCATCGACGTCATCGAGGCACACACAGTGCCGCAATGCCAGGCCCTCGAGTATGGCGGGCCCGGCACCGGCGAACTGCTCGAGCGGCACGTAGATCGACCGGTCACCCAGTCGGGCGCATACCGCCTGCAGCAGGTGGCTTTTCCCGCTGGCTTCCCTGCCCCAGATCCAGCCGCCGGAATCCTGCTTGCCCTCGGCCAGGTCCGTGAGGAAAGCCACTGCCGCCTCGTTGCCGGCGGGCCAGAAACTCTCGAACACGGCATGGTCCTGCAACTGCAGGGGCAACGCCATCTGGCTCAACTCGATGGCTCCTCCGGCTGAATGTCCACCGCGACAGGCTGCTCGGCCAGGTATCTCGTGTACGCAAATCGCACCAGCACCGAAAGCATGGCGGCCGCGGGCAAGGCCAGCAGTATGCCGAAGAAGCCGAACAGCTGACCGCCGGAGGCGATCGCGAAAATCACGATGACGGGATGCAATCCGATGCGGTCGCCCACCAGCTTCGGTGTGAGCACGGATCCCTCGATGACCTGCGCAATGGTAAAGGTTGCGATGACACCGCCCAGTCTCAGTAAGGGGTCCGGCTCCAGCACGACTGTCAGCCCGGCCAGCAGGATGCCGAAAACGAAACCCAGGTAGGGCACGAAGCTGACCAGTCCGGACACGACGCCGATGGCGATGGCGAATTTCAAACCGACGAGGCTCAAGCCCAGCGAATAGATGACGCTTAGCGCGAGCATTACGAGGATCTGCCCGCGCAGGAATCCCCCGAGTATCTCATCCGTTTCGCGGGCCAGCCGAAACACGACTGGCTGGACAGTCGATGGCACGAGCGCTGCGAGTCGCGAAAGGATGAAATCCCAATCGCGAAGCATGTAGAAAGTCAGGATCGGAATCAGGAACAGGCTGATCACCGCTGCCGCCAGCGCACCGCCTGACTTGCCGACCGATACCAGGATCGTCGTTCCCCAGTCGCCCGCCATGTCACTGTACCGGGCAAGAAATGCCGCAAGCCCGACATCATCACCCGGCTGGGTGCCGAGGAACTCCTCGATGCGCGGCAACCACACCTGCTCTACCTTTGCGACGATCGCGGGCAGTGCATCGAGCAGCGCGACGATCTGGGTACGAACGAGGGGCACGACCAGCATCACCAGCAAGGTGATGAATATGAAGGTCAGCAGGAACACCGAGATCACGGCGATGGTTCGCGGCAGCCGGAGCCGCTGCAAGCGGTCTGCCAGCGGATCGCCGATGTAGGCAAGCAGCGCGGCCGCGACAAACGGTGTCAGCACCGGCGCCAACAGGTACAGGAGCCAACCAGTAAGCGCAATGGCGATGAGCCAGCTCGAGCGGTTGTCGGTCTTCATGTCACGTTTCCTGAGCATGCCTGCTGCGCCGGGCACGCTGCGACCAGGACCATACGTAATCGGTGCCGCTGATGGCAACCGTGACCAGGACGGCAGCTCCGAGCACGACGATGGTTATCCTGTCCGGCCATCCGTATCCGGCGCGGCTGAGCACGAAAAGCACGAGTGTAAGCTCGAGCATGGTATTCAGCTTGCTGACCGTGGTGGGTTCACCCTGCACCGGCTTGATGAGAAAGTTATACGCCAGCGCGCCGCCGACAATGACGGCGTCGCGGACCACGACGAGAGTTGCGAGCCACACCGGGATCAGGCCCTGGATCGCGAGCGTGACGAATGCGCCGGCGACCAGCAGTTTGTCCGCAATCGGGTCGAGCAGCGCACCCAGTCGGGTGTGCCAGTTGAATGTCTTCGCGAGGTAACCGTCCAGCCCGTCGGAAAATCCCGCGACAAAAAACAGCGCCAGCGCCATGCCGTACTGCTTGCCGAGTATGTAATAAAGTATCGGCGCGATCAGTACGATGCGCAGTAGCGATATTGCGTTTGGTAACCAGCGCAGCTGCATGTCTTTCCGGCCTGCCATCCCGTTACGGACGATAGACGAATTCCAGTGCATCGAATTGCGGCATGCCGCCGGCATCGATAGCGCGGCCGAATCCGCTTTCCTGTTCGAGCCGCCGGCTGGTCTGCAGAGCCTGGCTCAGCCGCTCGGCACCTCCGTATACATGCACCATGAAACGTATCCGGTCGCCGCTGACCGCCTCGATGCTGAAGGTTTCAACCGGGCTGAGGCCGGAGATGATGCGTTGAACTTCGCCGTAGGCGACGAGCGAGTCGACGCCGCTGATGGTCAGGCTGACCGTTTCGAGCGGCACATTCCCTGCGACGGCAAACTGTACCACCAGGGAATTCGCCAACTGGTCGACCACCTGCGCCGGCTCGCCCGAAAATTCCTGCACGTCGTTGCCGAAATGCCAGGTCCAGCGGTACGGTTGTGCCGCGGTCGGACGTACACGGCCTATCAGCACAGCTTCCGCACCATAACGCTCGGACGCTTGCAGCACGCGTTCGTCGAATCCCCCC
>JAKEGN010000197.1 GCA_022615525.1 Woeseiaceae bacterium | reverse complement strand
GCGTCGATTACGCAGGTGCTGACGCCGCCCTGCCGTATCGCTTCATTCTCGCTCTATAACTACTGTCCCCGACCCGGCCAGCCGGTTACAATGCCGCCCCTATCGTCGGCTGCAATGGCTCGCTGACGCTTGGCACGATTCTGTAGGAGCGAGCAGTGCTCGCGACCGCTTACTGATCGAAGTACGCTGAAAGCGCCCTGAAGAATTCGTACTCGTCCACGACCGCCCGACCGACCGATTTGGATTGTGCGCCCCACATGGCAACGACCAGCGCGTTATCCGGATCGACGAAAATGAACTGGCCGAAAATTCCGATGGCCGCGTAGCTCCTGCCGTGCAGCGGCCAGAACATGTAGCCGTAGTCGACGTCACGCCCGCCGATGACTTTGGGTGTGGTTGCTTCTGCCATCCAGCCCTCGGGGACGACGCGCTCTCCGTCGATCACGCCATCGTTGAGCCAGAAGAGGCCGAAACGGGCGTAATCGCGCAGGGTTGCGGACAGGCCGCTGCCGCCGACCTCGAGTCCGTCGGGCGATTCAAGCCACCAGTTCGCATCGGCTTGCATCCCGAGTCGGGACCATATTTTTTCCGAAAGATAGTCCGCTACATGCCTGCCGGTGGCGGCGGCAACGAGGGCACCTGCAAGCTGTGACTCTCCGGTGCTGTAGTTCCAGCGCGTCCCGGGTTCGGCAGCACGTGGCAACGCCGCCATCAGGTCGAGAATCTGTCCCGGTTTCTGCGCGATCTGCGCTTCCAGCATGGCACGCCGGTCCGAAGCCGGATCCGTGTAGGTCTCGTTCCACGCGACGCCGGAGGCCATTTGCAGGATATGCCGCACGGTAACGCCGTCGTAGGCTGTGCCGCGGAATCGCGGCAGGTACTTCACAACAGGATCGTCCATACTTTTTATATGGCCGTCCCTGATTGCCGCAGCGATCAGCGTCGCGGTCATCGATTTCACCACCGACATCGACATCCAGCGCGTGTTCTCGTCGTTGCCCAGCAAGTACTTTTCGAATCGGACCTCGCCGCCCTGGATTATGAGCAAGCCGCTTACGCGATTGAGCGACAGGATGTCGTAGATATCGTAACTTGCACCGCCCGCAACGACGCGGAAATCGTCGAACGGCAGCTCACGGACTGGCAACGTCGAGACTTCGCCGCCGCGCCTGACGGTACGCGTGGGAAACAGGCGGTCGATATTGCGAAAGGTATTAACCTGCAGGTCCGGGTACAACTTGCCATCGTAGACCTGGCGAACAGTGCCGATCGGCTCTGCTGCATGCCGGTACGGCAAGTCATCGGCAACCGCAGTCCCACCGCAAACCAATGCCGACAGTGCCACGCATGCTGCTATCAGCCCCGCGTGCTTACTTCTGTACTTACGCATGCGCGCTCCGTTTCACGTGATGTGACGTTACTTCGATCATACCATGCCGCGACTTGGTGAGCTGCCGGTAATCGATTACAGTCCAACTGGATTTCGCAATGAACAGGACAAACGTGACAAGCAAATTGCCGAAGCTGGTCGTTACGTCGGTCGTCAGGGGCAGCCAGCAGGGTGAGAGCCATGGCGGAGTGTTCACTGTCGATTTCGAACAACGGACTGGCGAACAACATGTCGACTGGAATAGCAGCACGATCGATTTCACGGGCCGCGGCGCGGATCGCGGCCTGAGGGGCATCGCTTTCGACGACGAGGATATCTATATCGCCGCCAGCGACGAGTTGTACTGCTACGATCGTGCCTTCGCCGTGCAGGGGTCGTTCCGCAACCGGTACCTGAAACATTGCCACGAAATCTGTATCAAGGGCGAGCACCTGTTCCTGACGACGACCGGCTTCGACAGCCTGCTGGCATTCAATCTGGAAACACGCCAGTACGAATGGGGCTTTCACCTGCAGAAACAGTACGCGAAGTGGAGCGGCCATACCTTCGACCCGCTGTCCGATACCGGTCCCGCGGCGGTAAACGATTTTCACATCAACATGGTGCATGTCGACGATTCCGGCATCTATCTCAGCGGTTTGAGGACCGGCGCACTTCTTTTTCTGGATCGCCATTGGCAGGTCAGCGAGGTGTGCAGCCTGCCGCAGGGTGCGCACAACGCCAGGCCGTGGCGAGGCGGTATCGTGTTCAACGACACTGAGGCAGATTGTGTCCGTTACGTGCCACGGCAGGGGAAGCAGCAAGCCTTCAGAATTGCGCGTTACGACGAGTCGCAGATTCAATTCGCCGGAATCGACGATTCAAGAATCGCGCGGCAGGCCTTCGGCAGAGGACTTTGTACCGTAGGCGATCGTTACATTGCCGCCGGCTCGTCGCCGTCGACCATCACCTTGTACGACGTGGACCGCAATCAGAAGGTCGGCTCCGTCAACCTGTCGATGGACATTCGTAACGCAATTCACGGGCTCGAGGTGTGGCCGTTCGACGACTGAGTTCGAGGACGGGAGTTCGGTAACTGTTCCCCAACTCCCGTCCCCAACTCCGCAAACTGTCCCCAAAAAAAGGCCGGGTTTCCCCGGCCTTTTCCTTTCCTTTTGTTACCAGCCTACTCACCCCATGATTTGGTGAAGTGTATGCCCATCTCGCGCGGCCGGTTGGTGAAGACTCGCGACACATGCGACCTGCCTTCCGCCACGTTGGACGCGCCGTATTCGAACCAGCCGGTGTCGTAGGTGTACTGGGCCCGCTCGTCGGTAATGTTGTTGACGAAGAATGAGACGTCCCAGGTCTCGGCCTGCAACCCGATACGCAGGTCGCCGATGTTGTATGCCGGCGTATTGACCTGCAGGTTCCCGTCCGTATCGGGCAAAGGCTCGAGAATATTGAGCGAGTCACCCGTGTAGGACCATTGCAGGCGCATGTAGGCGTTCTTCTGCCCCTCCCATTGTATGGGCCAGTGGTACTCGGCCCAGGCCGCACCCTTCAACTCCGGCACGAGAGGCAGTCGCAGTCCTCCCACTACTTCATTCGGTGTCGGGTCATCCTCGATGCCGTCGAGGTCATGCGACGAGTCCGTCTGTGCTTCCATCCATTCGGCGTTCATGCCCAGCACCCAGTGCTCGCCCAGCGCGTAATCAATCTCGACGTTCACGCCGGTAATATGCGCCTCACCGAGGTTGGTCACGACCTGCTGCCACGGCTGGCCGCAGACACCGGGAATCGCAGTTTCCGGGGGCAGCGGGTCGCCATTGGCATCCCGGCAGATGTCGCTCGAAGGATCTACCAGCTCCAGCTGGTAATCGCTCCAGGCCATGTGGTACACGGTGGTATTGAACCGGCCAGCACCGCCGCCGAACATCGACTTGTAGCCGAACTCGTAGTTGTCCATGAGATCGGATTCGTAGTTGGCGGGGAAAAACGGCTCGCCGCGCGTACGATTGATGCCGCCGGGCCGTTTGCCGCGCGTGTACAGGCCGTAAACCATCTTGCTGTCGTCGTCGAACGAGTAGCTCAGGCTCACCTTGGGGATGAATTCCTTGTCGACGCCTTCCCGTCCCGGAACAGCGCCGTTGTTCGCCAGCCGATACTCACGCAGGACTGAATCGTTTATCGACGGTTCGCCGTAGCCTCCGGGGATGCCCGGGCCGCCCGGGTTGTTGACGAAATAACGGTTCGTATTGCTGCGGTCGTAATAGCGCCCGCCGACGGTAAGATCCATCTGGTCGCTGACATGCCAGGTCATTTCGCCGAATACCGCTTTCTGCTCCCAGTCTGTTTCGTTTTCCGAGTACCAATGTGAGGTCGTATTCGGCAATGTCGTGGGAGTGCCGTAGTAATTAGTGAAATACCATTCCCAGAAGTTGCGCGAAATAGACTGTGCGTACACGTTTTCCGTGCCGTCACCGCCAGTCGTCGGATTTGCAAACTGAGACTGCCAGTCGTCGTTACTGGTCTCATAGAAAAGACCGACCAGCCAGTCGAACGTATCCCCCTGGCTGGAGAGCCGGATTTCCTGGGTGAACTTGTCCTGCTGCGCGTCGAGGAATGAACCGTTGAATGAATCGCCGTCCACGCTGGTGCCGTGACAGTAGACCGGGTACCAGACGATGTAGCCGGTGTCCGGGTTGGTCCAAAAATCGTAGTAGGGAAAATCGGCTGCCGTATAGTAACTGTCGTGACAATAGGTCGCCGTCCAGTAATGTGCGTACGCCGTTACGTCCACCAGGTAGCGGGTTTCGCGGTCGTAGTAGGACGTCGCCGAGACGAGCTGTGCAAATCCGAGGTCGCCTTCGATGGTCAGCGAATACAGGTCGTACTTGTCTTCGCTGAACTCGTCGTGAAAGCGTATGGTCTGCAGGTCGCCGACGTAGGGATCGTAATAGTTGTCTGCGCCGGAATCCGTGGTCTGGTGGCCGATCGAGACCGTGGTCGCCCAATTGTCGGTGATGTCCCAGCGCAACGCCGCACGGCCGCCGTAGGTTTCGGAATCGTTCCAGCGTTCCTCGACCGATTTGCTGTTGTCCAGCGTGCCAAAACCCGCCGGATAGAAGGGCGCATTGCCATAGAGGTTTGTATCTTTCAGTGCCCCGGTGTCGGGCGTATGGCCATAGATATTGTCGATGAAGCCGCCGTCCCTGTCGTTGTAGCCGACCAGCCGCAGCGCCAGTTTGTCTTCCATCAGCGGAAGGTTGAACACCAGCGATCCGCGATAGCTCAAGTCGCTCGCGTCGCCACCGCGGACTTCGCCGTCGAGCACGGCTTCGAACTGGCCCGGGTTCGGTTTGTTGGTAACGATGCGCATGGTGCCGGCCTGCGCGTCGGATCCGTACAGCGTCCCCTGTGGGCCGGACAATGCCTCAACGCGCTCGACATCGACCAGCCGTACGCCGGGCTGGCTGCCCGTCGTCGTGATCGAAATTTCGTCGAGATAGACCGATGAAGTCGACTGCGCGATATAGCCAGGTCCGGTGATGGCTCCACGGAAAATGACGGTGCTCGAACTGTTGCTGTAGGTGACGACATTGACCGACGGGATGAAGCGCGCGTAATCCTCCATCGCCTTTGCGCCCATCGCTTTCAGGTCATCTTGCGAAAGCGCCATGATCGCTATCGGAATTTCCTGCGCGGACTCGGCCCGCTTTCTCGCGGTAACGACGATTTCTTCGAGCGTACCCTGGCTTCCGGCTTCCGTTTCCTGGCCGACGGCCAGTCCCGGATTGAGTGCTGCAGCAACGGCTGCAGTAACGGGTGTGATCGTCAGTTTCGATGGTGCCTGCATAAAACTATCCCCCGATGGTATGCGGTTCCCGGTCGTTTTTGGCGCACTGGACTCGTCAGAATTTATTGCAGTTACCGGATAACTACAAGCTCCGGCTTGGGCCTGTCTTGCCGGCGGGCATTGTGTTGTCATTCCACCACAGCGATTTCCGGCGGCGGCGCCCACCATCCCGGAGCCGCTGGCGCAAATATGGCAAAAAAAGCTCCATCCAAATTGCAAATCAGGGACTTACAGCGTTTTTTGTTGCTTCTGCAACAGTTGGGCGGGTCTGGACGCTTCGGGCAGGTCCGCCAGCAGCGGTTCCAGTATGTGAACCAGCGTACCGAGTTGCGCTTCGTAACTGCGCCAGCGATGGATGGAACTCGAATAGATCGGTTGCCGCACCTGTTCCGAGCTTGCTGTCTTCACGGCACGCTCGGTCGCATGAAAATTCAGGCAAGCCTCCTCGAAGGGCAGGCCACAAAATTCGAGCAGCCGCCGAACCTGAGTTTCGAGGTCGGCAACCACGTCCTCGTAATGCACATCGAGGACGAAACCCGGCAACACCGCATGCCAGTGTTCCATCAACCGCTGGTATTGCAGGTAGTACTCGCCGAGTTCCGTCATCTCGTAAGTGAACGGCTGGCCGCTCGCAAACAGCTGCTTGTAAGCACCGAGGCAACTGTCCAGCGGGTGCCGGCAGGCGTTGATGATCTTCGCATTCGGCAGCGCGAGCTTGAGCACGCCAATGAAAATGAAATTGTTCGGATTCTTGTCGATGAAAAATGGCGCGCACTTGCGATAGCGGGCAGTGCGCTTCATGTACTCGCGACCAATGCGGGACCAGCCGGCCGCCCTGGTCTTCTCGAGAAATTCCGGAAATCTTTCCTGCTTGCGTGCGCGTCGCCTGAGCGTTTGGACAGCGCGCGTCAGGTCGCCGAGTTCGTGCGTGGCGTCGACCAGGCTGTGGCTCGCGAGTATCTGCTCGATCAGCGTCGAACCCGAGCGCGGCAGCCCGACGATCAGTATCGGCGTCGGCTCCACCGGGTCCGCAGCTGCTTGAGCAAGAAACTCTTCGGTGAACAATTCGATGACCCGATCGTGAGTACTTTCCGTATCCACGGGATCGTAGGATTCGGACTTCCGGCGTATGCGGTTGCATTCTGCAAAATTTGCAAAAGCACGATCGAATTCTTTCCTGGCCTCGTATTCGAAACCCAGCGCGTTATGTATCTGCGAACGCGGCAGGTCGGGCAGTTCCTTGTTACCGAGCAATGCCTCCATGGCATTGACCTCGCTATCCTCGAAGCGGAAGGTCTTCAGGTTCGCCAGGCTCCAGTACGCCTCGGCATGATCGGGCCTCGTTGCAATGGCCGCGCGATACCGCGCTATCGCCTCGTCCTGGCGCCCTATGGTTTTGAGGTGATGCGCCATGCTGCACATGGCGCCCGCCCGTCCCGGGGACGCAGCTATGGCCTTGAGGTACATCTCGATGGCCTCCTCGTGCCTGCCTGCAAGGCCTATGACGCTGGCATACAGCATGTGCGATTCGGCAAGGTCCGGTGCCAGTTCCATAACGCGGGTCGCGCTGGCAATGGCTTCCTCGATTTTGTCGAGTTCCCGCTGCACATTGGCAAGGTCCGCCCAGGCACGCACATAGTCGGGCGCCATTTTCACGGCTCGCTGCAGGAACACTTCCGCTTCGCGATACCGCTCGTGATGCACCGCGATGCCGGCCAGCAAACGTGCCGCCTCGACGTGGTCCGGATCCTGCTTCAGGATGTCGCGATAGATCTTTTCGGCCTGGTCCGGCGACCCGTCGCGCATATATTGCTCTGCTTCACGGATTCTGCTCTCGAACGCCATGCGGCTGCGGGGCGCACGAATTCGTGTCGCAGCCAGTGGCGTGTCTTCCGAGTTGCGCTCGCTGGCGATTTGACGTGCCTTGTCGATCTTTTTCAGCGTTGCCGGTCGTGCGGGGTCCAGTCTCAACGTCTTCTCGTACTCGCCGACAGCAAGGTCGGCCCGGCCGGTCGCCAGCAGCAGGTCGCCGTACACATCATGCGCGTTGGCGAACTCGGGATACCGGCGGACCGCTGCCTCGGCCCGCCTGGCGGACTCTTCGAACCGGCGCAGGGCCAGGTTGGCCCGCGCGGCAACGCACAGGATGTTGGCGTCGTCGGGAAACTCCTTCAGCGCCTCGTCGCAAATGCTGGCCGCAGCAACCGCATCTCCGGAGCGCAGCCGCGCCTGAGCCTGGTCATAGATCTCGCGTTGTCTTGTCAAATCCGAAATGGTTTTGCTCCCTGCCGTCGGCGTGGCGATGAAGTTCAACACAGGACAAATTGCGATGCCAGTACTCCCAAACCGTGGAATAATCGTTGGCAATAATCAGTGCCGACTCCTGTCATCACTGCAACCCGTCACACGCAGCCAGGCAAACGTTTGAAGACATTCAGGGATTCGACCCGTACCACGGACTTCACTGTGTCCTCGGAGATATTCCTGAAGCCCGAGACGACCGCGGAGATGATTCGCGAAGCAGCAAGCCTGCTCAGGGGCCAGGTCAGTGGTGTGCTCGTCACCGACAACCAGTTCGGTAGCATACACATGTCGACTCTGGCCGCAGCCAGCCTGTTGATCGGTTGCGGCGTCGACCCGATCGTGCAGCTGGCGTGCCGTAATCGCAACCGTATTGCCCTGCTGGCCGAATTGCTCGGCGCCGCGGCCCTTGGTGTCACAAGCCTCATGCTGATACGCGGAAATCGTGTCCCCGATGGCTTCAGTCCGCGGCCCAAGGCGGTCATGGACGTAGATGCGACCGAACTCATCGCCACCGCCTCGAAAATGAAGAATGACGAACGCCTGAGTGTCCTACCGGATTTCTTCATCGGCGGGCTGGTGACTCCGCATGCCCCGAAGGCCGGCTGGGATCCGCAAAAGCTGCGCAGGAAAGTCGATGCCGGAGCGCAGTTCGTCCAGGCGCATGTTTGCATGAATATGCCGCTGTTGCGCAATTACATGAAGCGGCTGGTGGCGACCGGGCTGCTGCGTCGATTGCACGTCTTTGTCTCTCTCGCAATCCCCGGTTCGGCCGACGATGCGCGCTGGCTCGCCGAGAACCGGCCCAACGTCAATATTCCTGAGGAAATCATCCGGCGCATCGAGCAATCGAGAGACGCGGAGCAGGAAAGCGTGCGCATTTGCGCGGAACTGATGCAGCAGCTCGCGGAGATTCCGGGCGTTGCCGGTGCACACCTGGTCGCGACACGGAATCTCGCGACGGTTCCGGCGGCCATAGAAGCATCCGGTGTATACAAGCGTATTCCTGCACCCTGATGGCAACGGACTCAAGTGCAAGGCAGGCATTCGACCATGCGTTTTCGCTGATCGCCGCCGGCCGTATCGAGGATGCGGAAAAAGCGTGCCGTGATTCCCTTGCACAGCGACCGGGCGACGTCAACCTGCTCGGCCTGCTCGGCGCCATACTGCTGAAGCGTGGCCGGATCGATGAGGCGGAATCCGTCTTGCTACGTACCGTCGCGCTGGAACCGGCTTTTGCCAAGCCCCACGAGGATCTCGGCACGCTTTATCTGCAGCAAAGCAAAGCTGCCGAGGCCGTGACTTCATTCGAGGCGGCTGTCAGGCTCGATCGCCAGCCATCGGCTTTGCTGGGGCTTGCCACAGCGCTTGCGCGCTGCGGCCAGTCGAAACGGGCGGAGAAAATCTGCGGCGAGATACTCAGCAAGGATTCGCAAAACATCCGCGCCTTGCGGCTGCTGGCGAAAATCACGAGCGACGACGAGCGCTATGCCGCCGCCGAAGGACTGTTGCGGAGAATCGTGGAGCTCGCGCCGGACTTCCAGCCGGGGTACAGCGACCTGGCCGGTTTCCTCGTGGAACGCAGCCGCTTTCACGAAGCCGTCGCATTGTTCGAGAAAGCCATCGACTTGCGACCGGACTTGGCTGGCCTGCAGCGGATGCTCGCCGACACACTGGCGATCATCAACAAGCCACAGGCGGCACTGGCCAGTTACGACCGCTGCCTGGCACTGGAGGAAGGCAATCTGCCGGCGCTGATGGGCCGCGGCCACATGCAACGCATCCTCGGTCAGCGTGATGCGGCGATATCGTCCTACACGGAATGCACACGGCTGCAACCGGCAGCCGGCGAAGCGTGGTGGAACCTGGCGAGCATACGAGGACACCGGTTTGCGGACGCAGACAAGCAACAAATGAAGTCCCTGCTCGAGCTTGCGCAGATCGACGAGCCCTCACGTATCGCGTTGCATTTCGCGCTTGCGCGCGCCTGCGAAGCCGACAACGATTTCGAGACAGCCTGGAGCCAATACGTGCAGGGCAACGCGGCCAAGCGTCGC
>JAKEGN010000196.1 GCA_022615525.1 Woeseiaceae bacterium | reverse complement strand
GGCGGCGGATGCCATGTGCGGGGCGCTGGAAGCGGCACGCAGGAATCGCGGTGATGAGGTCAATCGCGAATGACCGGAAGGGCAGAGGGTTTCGTGCTTCGCCAGGGGTGGCCCGGCGTGCGGCAACTCTGGCTGCTCACGACGGGAGCCGAGCACTACTTCGAAAAGCTCGGTTTTCTTGCGGCATCCCGCGCACTCGCGCCGCCCGAGATTCGCCAGACCACGGAGTTCACCAGCCTGTGCCCGGACAGTGCAGTCCTGATGAGCAAATCGCTGCAGCCCTGAATCCTGCGGCCGGGTGGCACCGGCGGATCGTGAACGCGTGCGTTCAGACCAGGCGGCGGCGATCCCAGAGGACTTCCCTGCCGGTTTCCGAGCGTGCCAGGCACCTTGCAATGACAAACAGCAGATCGGACAGGCGGTTCAGGTAGCGAATCACTTCGTCGCGCACCGGCTCCTGTTTCTTCAGGCTGTTGCAGCGCCGTTCGGCTCGCCGAACGATGGTGCGCGCAAGATGGCAGGCAGCAGCGGCCGCGCCACCCCCGGGCAAGATGAAATCTTTCAGCGGTGGCAGGTCCGCATTGAAGGCATCGAGCTGGTTCTCCAGCCGATCGATGAAATCCTGTCCGATGGCCACGTGCCCGGGTATGCAAAGTTCCCCGCCGAGGTCGAAAAGGTCGTGCTGCACCTCCGTCAGGCAACGCCGGATCGGCGTCGCGACCTGCTCCACGGCGAGGACCATGCCGATTGCGCTGTTGGCCTCGTCGACCGTGCCATAGGCTTCCACCCTGGGACTGTCCTTGGCCACGCGCGTACCGTCGCCAAGACCGGTGGTGCCATCGTCGCCGGTCCGTGTGTAAATCTTGCTAAGCCGATTGCCCATGCCGCGCTTACCCCTGCAATGTCTGCCGCAAACCGGCAGCTACTGTGCCGCGCAAGCCGGTACGGTGTCCAGCCGGCGAGCGCCAGTGGGGAGCGGGGACGGATACTACTGACCGTCGTCACTTGTGCGGGAGCAGTGAACCGGTAATAGTCGGGAGCTAGCGACAATTGCGCGGAGCATGCGGCCTGAATTACCGGGAACCCACAAGATCGAAGGAACTTGCGGTAGCGCTGGAGGCGGCGACCGCCGCGGCCGCTATCAGTCGCCGCTACTACCGGGGCAACCTGACCGTCACCACGAAAGAGGACCGGACGCCGGTCACGCAGGCGGATGTCGAATGCGAGAACGAGATCCGCCGCATCATCCTCGACGCATTTCCGCAGCATGGATTCCTCGGCGAAGAGACCGGCCATACCCGTAGTGGGGCGAGCAGCCAGTGGCTGGTGGACCCGATCGATGGCACCAAAAGCTTCATACGCCAGTACCCGTTTTTCTCGACGCAGATCTGCCTGATGCGGGACGGCGAGCTGCTGCTGGGCGTATCGAGCGGCACCTTGTTTGACGAACTTGCCTGGGCGGAGAAAGGCCACGGCGCGTGGCTGAACGGGTCGCGTATCCATGTCAGCGACATAAGCGATCCGGCGCGTGCCACGCTCTCAACGGGGAATCTCAGGTCGCTGGCGTCGGGATCGGGATGGGAGGCGTTGCGGAGCATCGTCGTGTCCTCGGATCGGATCCGCGGCTACGGGGACTTTTATCATTACCACTTGCTTGCGTCGGGCAGGATCGAGGCGGTGATCGAATCGGACGTCAACATCCTGGACATTGCCGCGCTGGCCGTGATCGTGACCGAGGCCGGTGGCATTTTTACCGACCTGAACGGTGCGCCGCCGGGGCTGCAGACGCGGTCAGTCCTCGCGGCCAACTCGCTGCTGCACGGACGCTACCTGGAAGCGCTCAGGGGTTTCGTTCCCTGACGGAAGCAGGCGCCCCGCCTCCGCCGCTCGCGACGAACAGCTCCTGGTCGTGCCAGGTCACGGCTTCGATCGGCGTGGCATAGAGTTCACTCAGATTGGCAGGATTGAGCACGGAACGGGTCTCGCCGAGTCGCCAGCGTCCGTCGCCATAAAGCAGGAGGCATTGGTCGGCGAAACGCGCCGCAAGGTTCACGTCGTGCAGGCTCGCCATCACGGTTTTACCCGACCGGCACAGGGCACGAAACACTTGCAGCACGGCCAGTTGATGTTGCGGGTCGAGATGATTGCTCGGCTCATCGAGCAGATAGACATCGGGGCTTTGCGCAAGCACCTGTGCAATGGCAACGCGTTGCCGCTCGCCACCGGACAAGGTTGCCAGGTCGCGGCCGGCGAACAGGTCGAGATCAACAGCCCTGAGCGCATCGTGTGCGATCCGGCGGTCTGCGTCCGACTCCCAACGCAAGTGATGGATATGCGGGTGCCTTCCGATCATGACGGTGTCCATGACGGTCGAGGGAAAAATGTCCTCGTTGTGCTGTGGCAGAAGGGCCAGGTGTCGCGCTATCGTCCTGCGCCGTACGCTCGCCAGTGTCGCGCCGTGCAATAGCACTGTTCCGCCGGACTGGGGCCGCAGTCCCGCCAGCGTGTGCAAGGTCAGCGATTTTCCGCTGCCGTTTTGCCCCAGCACGGCCAGGAATTCACCCTGCGCGAGGGCAAGCTGCAAGTCCGATACCAGTTGGCGCCGGGGTACTGCAATGCAGAGGCGCTCACAGCCCAGCACCTGTGTCGGGGAAGTATTCATCGGCAAAGCGTACCAGCTTGCAGGGTCAGGCGGTCGTACGTCGATCTATTCGCGAAGCAGGTGAATCTCGCTGGCGGTTTCGACGCCGATGATGACGTACCGGAGGTTCTTTGGAATCATGGCATCGTACTCGGAGACGGCGATCCGGCCACCCATGATCTCCGCCAGCTGCTGCGGGTGGCGCGGCTTCCGGTCGGGTTCCGCATAACCCTGTGGAAATAAGGGGATGCCGTTCGCCGGGTCGTACTTGTCGGTGGCGCCCAGCGTGTGCAGGAACTCGTGAGCGATGATCACATTGTTCGTGCCCGCCTGGCGCCGGTCGGCAAATGCATTCACGATGCCGACCATGCCCTTTTGCATCCCGATCGAATTCTCGAGCGCGAAGTCCGTTTGCGGCGAGTGGTAGCGCACGAAAATCCTGACGTCCGGGTCCGGATCGTCCTGATCGGAAGTGACGCTGCCGGCCCACCAGCGCAGGCGCATGCTCCAGAGCATGATTTGCAGCACGGAAGGATTCGACTGCAAAGCAGGTGGCTGCGCCTTTACTTCTGTGCCGAGTTCCATGCGCAACGGGCGTTCGAGTTCATGACCGAACTTGGGAATTTCGCGGGCGATGAAATCCTCGATTGCGGAAAAGTCGGATTCCTGCAAGCCGCCGATATAGCGTTGGCTGGCCTCGCTGCCATCGGCGTTGATCGGATACACCTTGACCCAAAGCGTGTTGTTCCAGTCCGTGCTGCGCGACTGTGTAAGCCAGGTACTGACCGCCACAAAAAACAGGATCATCAGCAGTATTCCGATGCGTATGGCTTTGAACATGCTTTTTTTCGGCGCCGGGACATTGAACTTTCGCTCATTAGACCCTGCGGCGCCCGGGGTCGCCGCCGACCAGGTCGCAATTCCCGGGGCTATTGGCTAGGGACCCCGGCGGCGGGCGACAGCTCAGGCGGGATGCGGGCTGCGCTGGCCTGCTCGAAGGCATAGGCAATCTCGATAAGCTGCTTCTCGCTGAATGCTCCGCCGATGAACGACAGCCCGATCGGCATTCCTGCTATGAAGCCCGCTGGTACGGTGACCGCCGCATAGCCGGAGATTGCAGCGAACGATGAACTTCCGACGCTGAAATTATCGCCGTTGATGTGGTCGATCATCCACGCCGGCCCGTTTGACGGTGCGATGAGCGCATCGAGTTCATGCTCGCGAAGTGCCGAGTCGATACCCTCGCGCATGATCCTCTTGCTGTCGGCGAGCGCCGCCTGGTACGCCTCGTCGGTCAATGGTCCCTTGCTCTCTGCTTCGATGAAAATGTCCTGGCCGAATATCGGCATGACGGAGTCGGCGTGTGCATCGTTGAAGTCGATGATCTCACGCAAGCTGCCTGCGTCCGCTCCGGACGCGCGAAGGTACTCGTTCAGGTCCGCCTTGAATTCGTACAGCAGCACTTCATACTCTGCGTCTCCTGCGCCCGTGGTGTCGATCTCCACCGGATCGACGATGGTGGCACCGCCGCTTCGCAGGATCCCGATACTTTTTTCGACTATGCTGTCGATGCGGGGATCCTTCCCGGCGCCGGAGTGAGTGCGCAGCACGCCGATGCGTTTGCCGGCCAGTGAGTCTGCGCTGAGGTGCGCCGTGTAATCGGTAATGCTGCCACTGCGTGCGTCCGACGCCGGCTCCCGCGGATCGTTCGCCGCGAGCACGTTCAACAGCACTGCCGCATCCCGCACGTTGCGCGCCATCGGGCCTGCCGTATCCTGGCTGTGGGCAATCGGAATTATCCCGTCACCGCTGACCAGCCCGAGGGTCGGCTTGATACCCACGATGCCGTTGATTCCCGCCGGACAGATGACGGAGCCGTCCGTTTCGGTACCCACCGCGAGCACCGTCATGCCGGCGGCCACGGCGACCGCCGAACCGCTGGAGGATCCACAGGGTGTGCGGGCGGTGTCGTAGGGATTGCGGGTCTGCCCCCCCAGGCTGCTCCAGCCGCTGGACGAAAAGGAGGAGCGGAAATTCGCCCATTCACTCAGATTGGTTTTGCCGAGAATCACGGCGCCTGCCTCACGCAGCCGCGCCACAAGGAAAGCATCGTCCGGGGGCCTGTGCCCGGACAGCGCCAGCGAGCCCGCCGATGTGACCATCCGGTCACCGGTGTCGATGTTGGCCTTCAACAATACGGGGATGCCATGCAGCGGACCGCGCGGTCCGGACGTCTGGCGTTCGCGATCGAGATCTTCCGCGATCTGCAACGCGTCGGGATTCACTTCGATCACTGCACGCAGTGCTGGTCCATCGCGATCCAGCGCATCGATGCGCGCGAGGTAGTAACGCGTGAGGTCCGTAGAGCTCAACTCGCCACGATGCATAGCGTCCTGCAGCGCAGCCACGTCCCATTCCGCGTAGTCGGCCCCGCGATGTTCTCCGCAGGAGACCAGCAGCAACGCGGCGAGATATACCCATGCACGGCGCACCGCCGAGCCTGTTCTCGTGGCGCTGTGTACGACCGTCAAGGCGGATTCCACTTCGTTCAGCCCGGGTTGCGGAAGCGCAGGACCGCCTGGTCGGTGCGGCCACGTATCGCCGGGTCGAAGACATTCTTCATGTGATCGTCGTCGGGATTCCTCAATATATCCGACTCATCCTCGAATACGAAACCAGCGGCTTCAATTTCTGCGCGAATGACAGCGGGATCGATGCGATGCAAGGTACCGCCGGTCTCCACGGGGGAACCGCTTTCCGCAACATGGTCCACAATGCCGAGTATGGCTCCCGGTTTCATGCCGGACCGGATCTCGGCGAGGAGCGCCGGCCCGTCGATCCTGGCCCAGCCGTCTTCCGGGTTGACATAGTAGATGTCATGGTAGGAGAGGATCATGACGACCGCATCGAACTTGCCTTCGGGAAGCGCAAGCTCATTGTTCTCGGCGACCAGCACGTCGACGTTCGGCAGCCGCGCGTCGGCGTAGCGAGCCGTGGTCTCTTCGCCGACAAAACCGAGGTACGCAGCATTCGTATGCGCAGTAACGCTCCCTGCTGGACCGACGACATAGGAAAGCAACTCGCTGAAATATCCACCACCGGAAAACAGATCGAGTACCTCCATGCCGGGCTCGACGCCGAAGAATTGCATGACCTCGGCCGGCTTGCGCGTCGCGTCCCGCTCCCGGTCCGCTTCGCTCCGCGCCGAATTATTGAGCGCCATGACATAAACGGACTCTTCGGCTGGCACCGACATCGTGCTTGAGGCAGCCGGTGCGGCAGGCTGGTCATTACCGGCTGGCTGCCCGCAGGCAGCGGCAAAGAACATGACGACGGCAAGGCCGGCTGTTGATCTGCGTTCGATTCTCATAAGCAATCCCGTTTCTGTTTTGGCGAACCCGGGTAGGACCCGGGAGGCAGGTCAAAGTGCCAGAGGCCGAAGCCAGCCGCAAATAAAAAGCCCCGCGTTTGACGGCGGGGCCAATTTCTCTTTTTTTAAAAGAGGTAACTGTTCATTCGGCTACCAGATACAGACATATTATTGTTATCGGATCTGGATCTTCTTTTTGTTTTAATTATTGTTCTTCTGGCGTCTAAATCCTGTTTGTATCGATTTTCCGGTGGCCGGTTGCAGTTACACTTCGCTTGGGCAGCTTATACAAAGCAAGAGCTATGCCACACGGTGTTAAGTGCCCGATTATCAGCAACTTACGACAGGGCACAACAAGCCGGCTTAAGTCGGCGCCCGGAACTGTAAGATATATCGACGGAATGTTGCGACGCAGTATTTTTCGTTTGAAAAACAGCAACTTATAAATTGTTGAAACGAATGACAATTTTTTGCGGACGGACAAGGAAAGTCCGCCTGCAGGAGGCGGGTAAAGACCGAATTTTATGTCCAATCGCCCCGATCGCGGGGTTCCCTGGCGATTCGCTTAGCAACTTGTCAAATTATTCGACGTTGGCCGGCACCGCAGCACGCTCCAAGAGGCTGATCAGGCTGTAGAAGCGACCGTTACGCACCACGGCGACGATGTTCATGGCGTCCGCGACCCGGGACATGGGGTCGCCCGACACCAGCACGAGGTCCGCAAGCGCACCCGGTGCAATCTCACCCACCTGTCCCTGCAGTCGCAATGCGGTGGCGGCGTGCGTGCCGGCGGCCTTCAGCACCTGGTCGCCCGCTAGGCCTGCGGCGTCGAGAGCCCGGAATTCGGCATGCAATGCCAGCCCGGCTGGCAGCCCGCTGGGTTTGCTGGCCAGTACGAGCGCCGCCGCCCGCTCCGAAATATCGGGCATCCCCGCGAACCGGCGCATCGCCAGGCCCCGGTGCCCGAGATGTAAAGCCTGCCGCGACTGCAGCAGCTCCGAGAGCCCGGGCGTCGTCGCATCGGCCAGGCCCGACATCAGGGTGATCGGTCCGTGGCCCATCACGACCTGCATGTCCTGGTAACGGCGGCCACGTGGCGACGTTGGCAGTGTGTCGGCACCGAGTAAGAGGTCGGCGCCGAGACTCAGGCCGGTGGTCCAGCTTTCGGCCAGCACCGGCACACCGAGCGCCTGCCAGGCCTCCAGTGCCGCCCGGTTGCCATGGCCCGAGGCCGGAACGATTGCCACGACCGCCCCGGCAGCACGCGGACTGTCGTTGATCGCGGCGACGTGCAGCAGGCGGGGGCCGGGCGTTGCCTCGGTTTCCCAGAGCAGCGGGTCGAGAGTGGTCATGTCGGCGGCGACAATGGCGGTAACACCGTAAGACAGGAGTTCGGCCCCTGTGCGTGCCGGATCCTCGACGCGCAACGACGAGTAGCTGTCGATGAAGCCTGGCAGCACCGTGGCGCCTCCCATGTCGAGAATGATGCCGTCTTCACGCTCGCGGCGTGGCCCGATCGACAGGATTCGGCCATCGCCGATCACGATGTCGAGCTCATACCGGTAGTCATCGGCCCTGCCATCGAACAATCGTGCGGAACGGATGATCAGCCTTTCACCGGACGGGGTACTGATCTGCAGCTGCTGCGCATTGGCATCGGCCTGTGGCAAACGGTCGCGATTCTCGACCGCGGCAGCGAAACGGATCCGGGTCGGATTCCGGTCGTCCAGGCTGCGACTGCGAATTCCGCCATCGGCGGTATAAAAATAGCGCTGGCGATCGAGCCAGCTCAGTGGCGCGATGAAATAATCTTCGCCGGACATCAGCGGGCGAATCAGCGGCGGGTCCGAGAGGATTGCCATCTGGGCGACGACGCCATCCGGTTTTTGTTGCAGAAACGTGAGCAGCGTTCCGTCGGGCCGCCATGACGGCACGTGCAGGGGCTCCGCAGATTCGAAAAGTACTTCGTCGGGCTGGCCGAAGCGGCGACGCATCAGGGACCATTGGTTACCACGACGGTGCACCCAGGCGAGGTGCCGGCCGTTTGCCGACCAGGCGCCGTCAGTCTCGTCGCCGGGCAAATTGCTGATGCGCCACACCAGCCTGGATTTCAGGTCCAGCTCCCACAGGTCGAAGCCCGTGTCGGAACGTTCGGACGAGAAAAGGATGCGATCGCCATCCGGATGCCAGGAGGGTTGCTGATCGACGTACTGGCCTGCGCTCAGTTGCTCGCTTTCTCCGCTGTTGACATCGATCATCCATAGCTGCGAGTTCGTCGGCGCGGCGGCCTGGTAGACCAGGAATCGGCCGTCCGGCGACCAGCGCGGAGCTTTCGCCGGCAGCACGTTGTGGCTGATGCGTTGCGCGTCGCCACCCCTTGCCGGGATGATCCAGATGCTGCCGAGCAGGTCGGTCGCAAACATGCCGCTGCTGCGCGATACATCCACAGCTATGTTCGTGCCTTCCGACAGGACCAGCTGCGACTGCGCCGGCAATGCGCAGAGCAGCACGAGTATCAGCGTAGTGCGCCGGACTATGTGCTGCATTGCGCCTCGACGGAAACGAGCCGGAAATTCTCGATCGTGCAGTTCAGCTGGATGGGCTGGCAGCATACCTGGCAATCTTCGATGTAGCTTTGATCACCGGCCGACAGGTCCACCTGGATCTGCAACGTTTCGGCACAATACGGGCAGTGGATCCTGCGGCTCGCCAGTCCATCAGGCATTACAAACACCGCCCGTCATGGTTGCAGCCTCGTACCGATCCATGGCGTTACGGAAAATCCGTTCTCGGTGCCGCGCAAGAGATTGCGCTTCCACAGGGCGCGGTCATGGATACGGTTCGGTCCCTCGATCCAGAGTTCGATTGCATTTATCCAAAGCCGAAAACCACCCCAGTGTGGCGGCCGGTTGATCTGCGGCGGATTTTCGTCGAGCAGGCTGTCGCCGCCCGGCCCGATTTTCAGGCCAAGGGTCCGCGCCCGCTCCCGTATCTGGCGGAGCAAAGCCTGCCGCGAATCGATTGGCGCACTCTGATCGCTGCCCCAGGCACCCAGCTGGCTGCCCCAATCGCGAGTAGCGAAATACTCGTCGCTTTCGCTGTCCGGTGAGCGAAGCGCCACTCCCTCGATGCGAATCTGTCGTCCGACTGCGTCCCAGTGAAACAGGGCGGCCACGCGACTGCTCGCCGCAATTTCGGCAGCTTTTCTCGATTGGTAGTTGGTATAGAAAACGAGGTAGCCCGGGTCGGGCACGAATTCCTTCAGCAGCACCATCCGCGCGGACGGGTTGCCCTCCGGACCCACGGTCACCAGTGTCATTGCGTTGGGATTTCGCTGGACCTGCGCGGCCGCGGCTTCCTTGATCCAGGCATCGGCCCAATGCAGGGGATCCTGGGGCAGGATTTCGGGCAACAGGTCCAGGTTACGGGGTTCGTTCACAAATGCTCCGGGCTGGCCCGCAAATGATTCCGTGCATTGCGAGGACCGTCCGCAGATTAGCAAACCGCGGAGCGGCGATCACCTGCGTCGATCGAGCCCTCAATAATGGATGACGGATCGTATGCTCTTGCCGGCGTGCATGAGATCAAAGGCCTTGTTGATGTCCTCGAGCGGCATGGTATGCGTGATGAACTCGTCGACCTTGATCTCGCCATCCATGTACTGCTCGACCATGCCGGGCAGCTGTGACCGTCCCTTGCAGCCGCCGAATGCAGTGCCGCGCCACACGCGGCCGGTCACCAGCTGGAACGGCCGCGTGCATATTTCCTGACCGGCTCCGGCAACCCCGACTATGACCGACTCACCCCAACCCTTATGGCAGCATTCCAGCGCGGCCCGCATGAGCTTGACGTTACCGACGCACTCGAAGGAATAATCGACACCGCCCTTGGTCATCTCGACGATGACTTCCTGGATGGGTGCGCTGTGATCTTTCGGGTTTACTGTATCGGTTGCACCCATCTGCCTGGCAAGCTCGAATTTCTCCGGGTTGATATCGATCGCGATAATGCGGCCGGCTTTCGCCATGGTTGCGCCCTGTATGGCACTCAGGCCGACGCCGCCCAGACCGAAGACGGCAACCGTTGCGCCGGGCTCTACTTTCGCCGTGTTGAGGACGGCGCCGATGCCGGTCGTGATCCCGCAGCCGAGCAGGCACACCTTTTCAAGCGGTGCCTCGGCGCTGATCTTCGCTACCGCAATCTCGGGCAGTACCGTGTACTCGCTGAAAGTCGACGTACCCATGTAGTGAAAGATCGGTTTGCCGGCCTTGGAGAAACGCGAGGTGCCGTCGGGCATCAGCCCCTTGCCCTGGGTTGCGCGTATTGCCTGGCACAGGTTGGTCTTGCCGGAGGTACAGAAACTGCACTCGCCGCATTCCGGCGTGTACAGGGGAATCACGTGGTCGCCGACCCTGACGCTCTTGACGCCCGCACCGACTCCTTCGACGATCGAGCCACCTTCATGACCGAGGATCGCCGGAAATATTCCCTCCGGATCTTCACCGGAGAGAGTGAATGCATCCGTGTGGCAGACCCCGGTGGCAACGTTACGCAACAGCACTTCTCCTTTCTTCGGAGCAGCGATTTCTATTTCCTCTATTTCAAGAGGTTTGCCTGCGGCCCAGGCAACGGCGGCGCGAGTTTTCATTTGCGTTGGTTCTCCGTGGCTTGCCCCGTCAAAAGGCAGTCAATGTTCGCATGATTCGCGTTAGCCTGAAAGCAGGCGGTATCGGTGTCGGAAAGGCACGTCCACTCGATTGACGGGCTGGGCAGCACGACTGTCGATTGCCTTGGCGGTGCAGTAAAACTAGCATCCGGTGTTCGGACCGGATCGCAAGGAAGGGCGCTCGTACGATGAATCTGGATGAACTACGCATCCGCCTCGATGCGGTCGATCGGCAGCTTGTCGAGCTGGTGGCCGAAAGGCAGAAAGTCGTAACCGAGATCGGACGCAACAAACTCGCCAGCGGCCTGGCAACGCGGGACTACGAGCGCGAGAAGGACGTGCTCGAAACGGCAGCGCGCCATGCGAAGGCGCTCGGGGTCGATCCAAAGCTCACGGAGCAGATCCTGCGTGTGCTGATCCGTTCCTCGCTGGCCAGCCAGGAGCGCGACCGGGTTGTGGCGGAGGGCAAAGGCGATGGCCAGCGGGTGCTGGTTATCGGCGGCGCTGGAAAAATGGGTGGCTGGTTCGCCGAGTTCTTCAAATCACAGGGTTTTGTAACGCACGTCGCCGATCACAATGTGACGGGATCCGCGGGTAATTTCAGGGAGTGGCGCGAGGCAGGGGTCGACTACGAAATCATTGTCGTGGCGACGCCGCTGGCGGTATCAGGGCAGATCCTCACCGAGCTGGCCGAGCAACGCCCGCGAGGACTGGTATTTGACATCGGCTCATTGAAAACACCGCTGCGCCAAGGTCTCGAAGCATTGAGAGCAGCGGGCTGCCGCGTCAGCTCACTGCATCCGATGTTCGGACCGGACACCGAACTTTTGTCCGGGCGCCACCTTATCTTTGTCGATGCCGGCGATGCCGCGGCGACAGCTTCGGCGAAGCAATTGTTTGCGTCGACGATGGTGGAGCAGTTGGATATGGGACTGGATGATCACGATCGCATGATTGCCTATGTGCTGGGGTTGTCGCATGCATTGAATATCGCGTTCTTTACGGCACTAGCGGAAAGTGGCGAAGCGGCGCCGAGACTGGCACAGCTCTCGTCGACGACATTCGATGCGCAGTTACTGGTCTCCGCAGCCGTCGCCCGGGACAACCCGCACCTCTATTTTGAAATTCAACATCTGAACAAGTTCGGACTCGGGCCGCTCGATGCACTCTGCGATGCGGCGGCCAGGATTCGCCAGTTGGTGGCACAGGGAGACGAATCCGGCTTTGTCGATCTCATGACCAGGGGCAAGGATTACCTGGCGCGACGTCGCTAGACGGCGACAGCGATTCCGGATTGGCAAACCGCGGACCGCACACGCGACTCCGGACACGGTTTTTGATAAAAGCAATGCCTCGGGGAGGGAGCATTGGACGAGCACTCATGCGGCAAGAGAGGGACCCGTACAGGACACTCGATCTGGTCAATCAAAAGCTGGACCTGATGACAGATCAGGTCGACAAGAACATGGAGATTTTCCGGCGCTCACAGGAGCGCGAGCTGGAACTGCTGCGTGCTGCAGACCTGCAAGCGTTGTTTCGCACGATCACCTGTTACCTGCGTGAGAGCTATGGATTGGACCGCGTCACTGTCGTGATCGCGGACCCCGACCACGAAGTCCGCCACCTGCTCGGCGTGGTTAACGGCGAACCCGGGCCCCTCCCCGACGTACATTTCGTGGACGCCCTTACGGGTATCACCCCCAGCTACACCGCACTTCGGCAGCCATGGACCGGGCCTTTCAAAGCCGCCGACCACCAGCTGCTGTTTCCCGGTATCAATGGAATCGGCAGTATCGCGATAATCCCCCTGATTCATCAGGGTGCGCTCTTTGGCAGCATCAATTTCGCCAGCCCGGACAAGGATCGATTCACCAGGCAGCATGCCACCGATTTTCTCGCGCACCTCGGCGTCATCGCGACCTTCGCACTCGAGAACGTCGTAAATCGGGCGCGACTTCTGCGCAGCGGGTTCACCGATGTCCTGACGGGTTGGCATAACCGGCGATACCTGCAGATGCGACTGACGGAAGAGCTTGCACGCGCGGCACGGGACAGCACTTGCCTGGTGGCGCTGATGATCGATATCGATCATTTCAAACGCGTCAATGACACCTGGGGTCATGCAGCCGGCGACAGGGTGCTTGCCGAAATCGCCCAGCGCATAGAATCGCAGGTCCGCGCGAGCGACATCGCCGCCCGCTACGGGGGCGAGGAGTTCGTGGTACTGATGCCGGCGACGACAACCGAGGCGGGCACGCGGCTTGCCGAGCGGATCCGGGACGCCGTCGCCGCAAGCCCGATCGAAGTCGGCGGGAACCAGCAGGTAACGATCACCGTTTCCATCGGCATTGCGAGCACATCGCCCGACCGTTCAGCAAGGGAATTCAAGACTCTTGGCGAGTCACTGCTGGCGCGTTCCGACGTTGCGTTGTACCGGGCGAAGTCCGAAGGGCGCGACCGAATCGTGATCGGCGGTGCCGACGGAGACCGGCCGTGAGTGGCGCCCTCAGCTGCCGGTTTGCGATCGGCTGGCTGTTGCTGGGGCTCGTTGCCTGCAGCAAGGATCCGGCACATGGGATTTTGCCGGCCCAAGGAAGGGAATTTGTTGTCGTCTACTCGTCCATCGACGAGTCGCGCACAGCGCCGGTGTATCGTGCCTTTACGGCAGAGACCGGCATTCGCATACAGCAGGTGACAGCCGACGACGACAGGCTGTTGCAAATGATGCTCGACAAGACCCAGGCACCGGCTGCCGATTTCTATCTTGCGGCCGGCGCAGCACTATTGTGGCGTGCGGCAGATGCGGGCGTGCTGCGGCCGACACACGCGGACGACCTTAACGCCGCCATCCCGCCGCATCTTCGCGATCCGGAAAACCAGTGGTTCGGTCTGGCCGTGAATGCCAATGTCATGGTGTTTAATGCTGCCGCCGTCACTGCAAACGAGATCGTTGGCTACGAGGCACTTGCCGATCCCGCCTGGCGCGGCCAGTTGTGCTTGTCCTCTTCGGCTTTGCCGGAAAACAATGCATTGATTGCGCTGCTCATCGAGCGGCACGGACT
>JAKEGN010000195.1 GCA_022615525.1 Woeseiaceae bacterium | reverse complement strand
GTCATCGGCACGGCCAGCTTCATGATTTCCGATGGCTGGAATCGTATGCCGATGTCCAGCCAGCGCTGCGCCCCCTGGCCGATCTCACCAAGCAGCAGCACCAGCGTCAGCAGGGTCAGTCCAGCGAGATAGCCCCAGGGAGTCCAGCGACGCAAAAAATCGGGCGGCAACTGGGCCATGACAAAGAGTGCGAGAAGCGCAACGCAGAGGCGGAGGCATTGTTGCAACCACAGGTTGATGTCCGCGCCGACGGCACTGTACAGCACGACCAGTCCGAAGCCGCAGATGAGCAGCAAGCCCCCGAGCAAGGGTCCGTCGAGGTTCAGCTTTCGCATCACCCTTGCGGCATCGGTCAGAGGCGCCGCGTTTCGTTCGAACAGCCCCCTGGTGTCACTGAAGCGCATTTGACCCGTACCCCAGATGCTGATCCATCACGGCGCGCGCAATCGGCGCCGCAACGCGGCTGCCGCTGCTGCCGTTTTCGATTACCACTGCGACCGCGATACGCGGTTCCTCGAGTGGAGCGAAGGCGATGAAGAGGGCGTGATCCCGCAATCGTTCCTCGACCGTCTCCGCGTCATACTCCTCGTCCTGTGCAACGGAAAATACCTGCGCGGTGCCGCTTTTCCCGGCCATCGTATATGGCGCACCCCTGCCGACCGCCCTTGCCGTGCCGGCAGGCCCCTGCATGACATCGTGCATGGCGTCGACGACACTCTCCCAGTAGAACTCGTTGTCGATCCTGACCGGTTCGAGCTGCTTGACTTCAGTCGACATGCGCTGACCGGTAAGGGCATTTTCGATCGCCGCTACGATGTGCGGTTCATAGCGGCGGCCGCGGGTCGCCATTGCGGCAACCGCGTTGGCGAGCTGCAATGGTGTTGCCAGCATGTAACCCTGGCCGATAGACGCGATCACCGTTTCGCCGGGAAACCAGACCTGGTCGGCACGTTCGCGAAACGCGCCGCGCTTCCACTCGCGTGACGGCACCAGCCCTTGCGTTTCGCCGGCGAGATCGATGCCGGTGAGTTGGCCGAGGCCGAACTGGGTCAGATAGAAATGCATACGGTCAATGCCGATGTCGCGGCTGATATCGTAAAAATACACGTCGCAGGACTGCTCGAGGGCATCGTGCAGGTCGACCGAGCCGTGGCCTTCCGGCTTCCAGTCGCGATAGCGGTGCGAACTGCCCGGCAGACTGTAATAGCCAGGGCAGAAATTGCGACGAGTCAGGTTGGTTGCTCCGGTTTCGAGTGCCGCCAGTGACAGCATCGGTTTGATGGTCGATCCCGGCGGGTAAGTGCCGCGCAGCGCGCGATTGAACAGCGGCCGATCGAGGTTGTATTGCAATGCGTTGAACTCGGCTGCGCTCATGCCGATGGCGAACAGATTCGGATCGAATGCCGGTGCACTTACCAGGGCAAGCACCTCGCCATTCTGCGGGTCGATGGCAACCACCGAACCGCGCATGCCCGCCATCGCACGCGAGGCAGCGATCTGCAAATCGAGATCCAGCGTGAGGTGTATGTTGTCCCCCGGTTCGCCGGGTACGCGCGGAGCGAGCGTCTGCGTGAGACCCCGCGGATCGGCAGGAACCTGCCGGCCGCGCGCGTTGGTTACGATCTGCTGGTGCCCGGCATTCCCATGCAGCACCGTCTCGTTGTGGAACTCGACGCCAGACTTGCCGGTGTGTGCCGTGCCGGCGTACTCAGCCGCGGATAAGCGGTCGAGATCTTCCGTGGTGATCGCGCCGACGTAGCCGATCGCATGGGCGGTGATGTCCCCGTGCGGGTAGTGGCGAATCAGCCGCGGTTGAAAATCGACTCCCTGGAAGCGCGGCCTTTGCAGGGCGAACTCGGCGATCTCGTCGTCGCTCAGTCGGAAACGCAGGGTCACCGGTTTGAAGCGCGGGCCGCTCCTGCTCAGCTGTCGAATGCGGCCTGTATCGGCCTCCGCGATCAGGCCGAGCCGGGCAAGTCGTGCCAGCGTATCGTCGAGATCCGGCACCTGCTCCGGTATGAGTTCCAGCTGGTAGGCGGGAAGATTTTCCGCCAGTACCCGGCCTTTGCGGTCGTAGATCAGACCGCGAATGGGCGGCACGGCTTCGATGCGGATCCGGTTGCCCTGTGACTTCTCAGCGAACTCCTCGTGTTCGACCACCTGCAGCTGGATCAGCCGGGCGATGACCACGCCAAGCAACAACATTCCTGCCAACGCTGAAAAAATCACACGGCCGAAGAAGAGACGCTTCTCCGAGTGGTGATCCTTGATCGGTGCGATCAGGCGCATCATCCGCAATGCCTCACGCGTCAGACCGCACCCGGTAACGGATGCCGGCAAATAACATCGACAACAACGGCCAGATCAGCGTGCCGCTAACCACCGGTCCCCAGTACGTCACGGCTTCGGTATGCAGCCCGGCGACGCCGTTGATCCAGAACAACAGGAACTGGTGGAGGGCGAGCAGGGCGAACACGGTTGCAGTCATCTGTGACAGAGGAAACACGCGCAGTTGCAAGTGAAATTTTACCGTCACGTAGATGACGAAACACAGGGCGAGCGCATGCTGGCCGAGCAACGTACCGTGCGCGACGTCGACCACGATGCCGACGACCCAGGCCGTACCGACGCTGTAACTGCGCGGCAGCGTCATGGCCCAATATATAAGTGTCAGTGCCACCCAGTCCGGCCGGAACGCCTCGACCGCTGCGGGCAACGGTACGATGCTGAGCATCAGCGCCACGACGATGGACAAGAGCACCGGCAGCCGCCTGGTGTTGCGCCCGTTACTCATCGGTGCTCTCCGCCGCCGCCGGCCCGGCGTTTCCGCCGGTCCCGGAGTCGGCCGCTTCGCTATCGCCGTCGTCCGCGTTGCCTTCCGGTTCGCCCGGCCAGATCAGCATCACCTCGCGTACCTGGTTCAGTGCGGCCGCCGGGGTCGCCGTCACCGACGCAAACGGTTCCTTCGGGTCGCGGGTGACAGATTCGACCACTGCGACCGGATAACCCGCCGGAAAGGCACCACCGAGGCCGGACGTTACCAGCAGGTCGCCTTCCGCGATATCGGCATTGTTGGGAAGGAACGGCAATTCCAGCCTGGCAAAATCTCCGCTGCCGACGGCAATGGTGCGCAAGCCGTTGCGGTTCACTTCCACGGGCAGGGCATGGTCGGGATCGCTGATGAGGATGCCCTGGGACGACAACAGTCCGACATCGATGACCTGTCCCACGACGCCACTCGCATCGACCATCGCCTGCCCGTCGAATACACCGTCCCGGCTGCCTTTATCGACGACGACGACATGGCGGAACGGGTTCGCGCTGACCGACATGATTTCGCTGACACGAATTCTCTCACTGCCATGCGGCGTTGCTTCGAGCAGGGCGCGCAGCCGCGTATTCTCGGCTTCGAGTGCCGCATACTTTTGCAGCCTGGCCTGAGTCAGCAGCCGCTCCGCCTTGAGCCGACTGTTTTCGAGTTGCAGATCATTGCGACTCGTGCTGGTTTCGACAATCCACCGCCATGTCGAGATCGGCGCATCGACGACGACGCGCAGCGGGTGCACGGACGCGCCGATTGCCTTCCTGATACCGTCAAGATAGTTTTCCCGGTTATCGATGACCAGCAACGTGATGCTCAGACCGGCCAGCAACAGGAATCGAAGGCCCAGCGCTGGCGCATTCGGCGCACGGTGCTGGTTGTCAGATTTGACGGCGGCCATCAGCGTATCCTGTTCGCATCACGGCCCTTGCAGAAATTCTTCGGACTGAAGCGGATTCTATTCCAGTCCGAAAACGGCCGGCCCATGCTCGTCTATCAGTTCAATCACGCGACCGCCGCCTCGTGCGACGCAGGTAAGAGGATCGTCGGCGATAACAACCGGCAACCCGGTCTCTTCCATCAACAGTTTGTCGATGTCACGCAGCAACGCTCCTCCGCCGGTGAGTACGATGCCGCGGTCGGCGACGTCGGAGCCGAGTTCCGGTGGTGTCTGTTCGAGCGCTTCCTTGACCGCGCCGACGATGCCCTGCAGCGGTTCCTGCAGCGCTTCCAGAATCTCGTTGCTGTTCAGCGTGAAGCTGCGCGGCACTCCTTCGGAGAGATTGCGGCCCTTCACCGAGCACTCGCGCACTTCCTGGCCGGGGAATGCGGAGCCAATCTCGAACTTGATACGTTCTGCGGTCGCTTCGCCGATGAGGATGCCGTAATTGCGTCGCACGTAATTGGTGATCGCTTCGTCAAAGCGGTCGCCTCCGATACGCACCGAGGCCGCGTAGACGATGCCGTTCAGCGAGATGACCGCCACTTCCGACGTGCCACCACCAATATCGAGCACCATCGATCCGCGCGCTTCGTGAACCGGCATGCCCGCACCGATCGCCGCTGCCATCGGTT
>JAKEGN010000194.1 GCA_022615525.1 Woeseiaceae bacterium | reverse complement strand
CAGGTCCGGCCGCCTGACAAAGCTGCGGCCAAGCGCCTGCTTGTGTCGCCACCGGGCGATCCTGGCATGGTCACCGGACAACAGCACTTCCGGCACCCGCATGCCCCGAACGACCTCTGGCCGCGTGTAATGCGGATGGTCCAGCAGCCCGGACATGAACGAGTCCTGCTGCGCGGATTCCTGGTCGCCCAGGACGCCCGGGACCAACCTCACGATCGCATCGACCACCGCCATTGCGGCTATCTCACCGCCGCTCAATACGAAATCGCCGATCGACAATTCAATATCGACTTCCGCTTCGATCAGGCGCTCGTCAATACCTTCGTACCGCCCCGCGACCAGTATCAGTCCAGGCAGCGTGGCAAACCGGCGCGCCGTCTGCTGATCGAACAACTCGCCCTGCGGCGACAAGCAAACGACCGGCGACCCTGGCGGCGTCGCAGCGCGTGCCGCCTGAACCGCTGCCGCCAGCGGTTCGAATTTCATCACCATTCCCGGTCCGCCGCCGTAGGGGCGGTCATCGACCGTACGATGCGGGTCACCCGCAAAATCACGCGGATTCCAGCAGTCCAGCCTGACCAGCCCTCGCGTTATCGCACGCCCGACCACTCCGTGGCTGGCGAGGGAACTCGCGAATTCCGGAAACAGGCTGACCAGCTGCACATGCATCGGCTCAGTCCCATTCCCAGTCGACGCTGATCACGCCCTTGTTCGTGTCAACGCCCAAAATAACCTTGCCGGTGACGAAGGGGATGAGGATCTCCCTCTTTCCTTCCTGCACCACCAACACATCGTTGGCGCCGGTTGCCATGAGGTACGCCACGGTACCCAGCAACCGCCCGTCCCGCTGCTTGACCTGCATGCCCTGCAAGTCGCCCCAGTAGTACTGGCCGTCCGGCAACTCGGGCAATTGCGCCCGCGGCACCCGGATCTCCGCTCCGAGCAGCGTGGCCGCCGTATCGCGATCCGTTACTCCGTCGAGACAGACAACCAGCGAGTTTCCCTGCTTCCTGCCCTCGGTGACGGTTACTCGCCGGCTCTTGCCGTCGAGTTCGAGGGACCAGTTGCGGAACGCCAGGATCGCATCGCGTGGCTCGGTATACGAATGAACCTTGAGCCAGCCCTTGATTCCGAATACCGCCGAAACACGACCCAGTACGACCTCGCCGTCAGCGACCGAGTTTTCATTCGCTGGCATCAGCCACCCGGCCTGGCCGCTGCCCTCCGGCAAGACGGCGAATAAACCTTGATCAGGCGCTTTGTACAGCCTTGCGCTGGCTCTTGAGCAATGCGGCGACGCGGTCGGACGGCTTGGCGCCCTGGCCGATCCAGTAATCGACCCTTTCCAGGTCGATCCGCAGATTGACGTCTTTCTCCGTGCCCAACGGGTTGAAATAACCCAACTTCTCGATATACCGCCCGTCCCGACGGTTGCGACTGTCGGTGACGATGAGGTGATAAAAAGGACGCTTTTTCGCGCCACCGCGCGAAAGTCGAATACTAACCATAAAAAATCCGCACCATAATTGAAGGCAGACGCGCCTGGACCCGGGGCCGGCCCGAGTAAACGGCGCATTTTACGCACTTCGGCCCAAAAGTGAAGAGGAAATGGCCGAAATCCGCCTGTTTTCCGGGCTGTTAGAGGGTGGCTGCCCGCGCTTACCGGGGACCCGGGGGCATCCGGCCGCCGGACAGCCCGCGCAGCATCTTCTGCATGCCGCCGCCCGACATTTTCTTCATCATTTTCTCCATCTGCTGGTGCTGCTTCAGGAGCCGATTCACGTCCTGGACCTGCAGACCGCTGCCGGCGGCAATACGGCGCTTTCGCGAGCCATTGATTGTTTTCGGGAAACGCCTTTCCCCCGGCGTCATGGAATCAATGATGGCCATCTGCCGCCGCATCTGCCGCTCGTTAGCAGCATCTTTGAGCGCCGAGGCGTTGACGCCGGCCGGCAGTGGCAGCTTGTCCAGCATTTTTGCCATCCCGCCCATGTTCAGCATTTGCTCGAACTGGTCGCGCAGGTCGGACAGGTCGAATCCCTTGCCCCTGCCTATCTTCCTGGCGAGCTTTTCCGCTTTGTCCCGATTGACCTTGCCTTCGATTTCTTCGACCAGCGTCAGGACATCACCCATGCCGAGTATCCGCGACGCCATGCGGTCCGGATGAAACAGCTCGAGTGCGTCGACCTTTTCCCCAACGCCAATAAAACGAATCGGCTTGCCGGTAACTTCGCGAACCGACAGCGCAACACCGCCTTTGGCGTCGCCGTCTGCCTTGGTAAGAATAATGCCGGTCAGCGGCAGGCTTTGATCGAATGCCCTGGCCGAGTTCACCGCGTCCTGTCCGGCCATGCTGTCGACAACGAAAAGTGTTTCGTGCGGATGCGCTATCGAATGCAGCTGCACCAGCTCGCGCATCATTTCATCATCGATGTGCAATCGCCCTGCCGTATCGACGATGAGCACGTCCGCGAAAGCGCGCCGGCTTTCCTCCAGCGCACGCCGCATGATGTCGTCCGGCCTCTCGTCACCGGAACTTTGGCAATGCAGGCACCCGATTTCGCGTGCCAACGTCTGCAGTTGCAGAATTGCCGCCGGGCGATGCACATCCACGCTGACCAGCATGACCTTCTTCTTGTCCTGCACCATCAGGCGTCGCGCAAGTTTCGCGGCGCTGGTGGTCTTTCCTGCGCCTTGCAGGCCAGCCAGGAAAATAATGAACGGCGGTTGGGCGCGCAGGTCGAGTGCGACGACCTCGCTACCCAGTAGTCCCACCAGCTCACGGTGAATTATTTTCACCAGGGCCTGGCCGGGCGTGAGGCTGTTCGAAATATGCTCGCCAATCGACTTGGCACGGACGCGTTCGATGAACGATTTGACGACCGGCAAGGCCACGTCGGCCTCGAGCAGCGCGAGGCGAACCTGGCGCAGCGTGTCCTTGATATTTTCTTCGGAGAGCCGGCCCTTGCCGGTCAGGTTGCGAACGGCCGCAGAAAGTCGCTCGCTGAGTTGGTCAAACATGCTGTGCCCGGGTTGCAGAAGACGAGGCTATTGTAACCCGGTGCCATGGTGGCCGGTCGATCAGATCGTGATCACGGTTCCGCGCGACAGCATGCGAATGTTTTCAGCAGGAGCGCCTTCGACTACCTGGGCCAGAATGCGCTCCTCTTCGCCTGGCTTCATCCCGGTCAGCCAGATTTCGGGCTTGTGTTTGAGCAATCGAAGATCACGGCACATGGTAGCCGGGCAGTAATGCCCTGCGCGGTCCGCGAGTCCCTGAAGTTCGTTCGGGAAGGACACTTCTATGATCAGCACCTTGAGATTGTCACAGGCATTCAGGACCGGCCACAGTGTGCTGTTGGTTTTGGTATCGCCGCTAACAGCGAAAACGCCGCCGCAATTGGTCACCGTGTATCCCAGGGACGGCACACTGTGCAAGACATCCACCGCGTGAAAGTCGCGCTTTCCAATCGTAATCGTATCGCCGGGGTTGCAGATCGCGTACTTCAGCATTGGCCGCTGTTCGCTGGGCAACTTGGCGAAGTCGGGCCAGATCACGCCGTTGAAGAGATGCGCCTTTATCGCGCCAAGAGTCTCCTCCCGGGCATAGACGGTCAGCGGCGTTTCGAAGTTTTCCTCGAAGATGCAATCGATCAGCATCGGCAGTCCGGCAATGTGATCGAGGTGCGCGTGGGTCAGAAACACGTGCCGGATGGGGTGCAGCTCGTCCAGCGACAGATCGCCGATACCGGTTCCTGCATCCAGCAGTACGTCATCGTCAATCAACATTGCCGATGTACGCGCGCCCGCGCCAATGCCTCCGCTGCAGCCTAGAATTCGT
>JAKEGN010000193.1 GCA_022615525.1 Woeseiaceae bacterium | reverse complement strand
CGTTCGAAGGTCTGAAGCGCAGCATCAACCTGTTCCAGTGCCAGCTGGGATTGAGCAAGGCCGATGTGATACGGAATCACCTCCGGCTCACGGTTCATCAATTCCTCGAATACCCGATTGGCTTTGAGGTGATCCCCGTGCCGCGCATAGGCTACGGCCAGCCCGTAGCGTTGCGCGTCGGTCATGAACTCATAGTGCATTTTCTCGAATTGCGCGACGGCGCCTTCGGAAGTGTCCTGCTTGGAGACCAGCAGCCGGGCACGCGCGATACCGTAATTCTTCGAGTCACTCGTGTCGGCCGACGGATACTCCCTGGCGCGGCCGCGAGCTTCGGCTATCCGGTCGCTGCTGACGGGGTGGGTGTTCAGGAAGTCGGGCAGCCTGTATTCGCCCGACCCCGAGTTTCGGGAAATTACCTCAAAGAACGAAGCCATGCCCTGCGGATCGAAACCGGCGTCCGCCAATGCCGCGATGCCGATGCGATCGGCCTCGTACTCGTTGCTGCGCGTGAAATTGATTTGCGCCTGTGCCTGGGTCCCCTGGGCAACGGCTATGGCTCCCTGCATCACGTCGCCTCCGGCACCGGCAGCGCCGGCGACGATGGCGCCGAGCATGATGGCCGTGCTCAACAGGCTTTGCCGCTGGTTGGCGTGAACGGCGCGGGCAATATGCCGCTGGGTGACATGCGCTATTTCGTGAGCGAGCACGCCGGCCAGCTCGTCCTCGCTGCGAGTCGCTTCGAGCAGGCCCGTGTGCACGCCGATAAAGCCGCCGGGCAAGGCGAATGCATTGATCGACGGATCGTTCACGACAAAGAACGTGAACTTGTGGTCGCCGTCGTTGGCATACGCCGCCACGCGATGGCCGATCTCGTTCACGTACTCGGTGATGAGCGGGTCTTCGACCAGCTGACCGCTGCCACGAATACTGTGCATGATCGCGCGGCCGATCTGGGCTTCATCGGCCTTTGACAGGATCGCATCGGCAGGACTGCCGAGTTCCGGCAGGTTCACCTCGGCCGCGGAAGCGAGTACCGGAACCAGCGCGGCGGCTGCCAGGAAAACGCGTAACCCTTGTGAGATGATTCTTTTCAATATCGTCGGGACCGGGCTGTACGAGTTACTTGGGACAGGGAGTTGCCGGTGTCGTTCCCATCATACCTGCTGCGGCCGGAGGTGCCAGGGACTCAGTCCGTGTGACTGCACACCGAAGATTGCATAAGCGACTGATTTAACGAAGAATTGGCCCTTAACAATTCTTTACAGCCTCGAGCACTTCCTCGGCATGCCCTTTGACCTTCACCTTGCGCCATTCAGTCCGCAACTTGCCGGTCGCGTCGATCAGGAAGGTGCTGCGCTCGATCCCCATGAACTTTCGCCCGTAAAGGCTCTTTTCCCTGATGACATCGAATTGCCGGCACAGGGTTTCATCCGGGTCCGAGATCAGGTGGAACGGAAACTGCTGCTTCTCGCGGAATTTCTCGTGCGACGCCAGGCTGTCTTTCGACACGCCGAAAACTTGCGTATTCAGCCGCCGGAACCTGGCGTGCAGGTCGCGGAATTCCTGTCCCTCGGTCGTGCAACCGGGTGTCGCATCCTTGGGATAGAAATACAGCACGACATTGCTACCGCGCAGTGCCTTGAGCTGGACCATCTGCCCGCCGGTCGCCTGGCATTTGAAATCGGCGACGACGCGGTTCAGTGCCTGCGCCGCCATCAGGACTTCACCGGCTCCAGGATGGAATCGATGTTCAGCTGATCGCAGAGCTCGAGAAATTCATCCCGCAGATGGGCGATCGACAAGGTGCCAGGCACGTTTATCGTCATCTGCATCGAGAACATCGGCGAGCCGGAGTGCGGTGCGGCATAGCGGCGCGTTGCAAGATCGGCAATCTCGATATTGCGTGCGGAGAAAAAGCTCGCAAGGCTGAACACGATGCCGGGCTGGTCGAGGCAAACGACATCGACCCCGTAGGGCATGCTGTCGGGTCGCCCGGTGCGTTGCCCGGTCTTGCGGATGGTGATCTCGAGATTGTTGTCCCTGGTCAGTTTGTCCAGTTCCGTCTGCAGCTTGGTCAGCGTGTGCCAGTTGCCGGAGATCAGCATCAGCATGGCGAATTCGGCGCCAAGCGCTGTCATGCGGCTTTCCTCGATATTGCCGCCGCAGTCCAGGATGACCCGCGTAATGTCATTCACTACACCAGCCCGGTCCGTACCAACTGCTGACAAAACAATCAGTTGGGATATTTTTCCGGATTCTTCCTGAGGTTTTGGTCGATTGAAGATCACAGTCTTGTTCATTGCTTTCCCGGCCTCGCTGGGGCCCTTTTTCTTGCCAGCCCGTAGGGTCAACAGTAACATCGCCGCCTTGTTTTAGGCGAGGAGTTGTTGTGTTCGAAGGTAGCCTCGTAGCCTTGGTCACGCCTTTCGATGCGCAGGACCGGGTGGATCGTGAGGCTCTCGAACGATTGATCGAGTTCCATGTCCGCTCGGGCACCGACGGGCTGGTGATTGCCGGAACGACAGGCGAATCGCCGACCCTGCGCAAGGATGAACATGCCGAACTGATCCGGACAGCCGCGGAGATGGCGGCAGGGCGACTGCCGGTTATAGCCGGTACCGGTTCGAATTCGACCGCGCAGACGATCGAGCTGTCCCTTGCGGTCGCCGATGCGGCGATCGATGCCTACCTGATGGTCGTGCCTTATTACAACAAGCCGGTGCAGGAGGGCTTGTTCCGGCACTTCACGGCGATAGCCGATGCGGTGGACAAGCCGATCATGCTGTACAACGTGCCGGGTCGGACGGTGGCGGACCTCATGCCGGAAACGCTGGCGCGCCTGTCGCGGCACCCGCGGATATTCGGGGTGAAAGACGCGACCGGCAATATCGACAGACTGAAGGCTTGCCAGGCGCTGGTCGAGCCGGATTTTTGCTTTTACAGCGGCGACGATTTTACCGTGCTCGACTTCATCCTCGAGGGTGGGTCCGGCGTGGTGACCGTCAGCGGCAACGTCGCGCCACGGCAAATGGCGAGTCTTTGCGAAGCGGCGCTGGCGGGGAACAGGGAAGCGGCGTCACTGATCGATGCGACATTGCAGCCGCTGAACACGGCCCTGTTTGTCGAGTCGAACCCGATTCCGGTGAAATGGGCGCTGGCGGAAATGGGTTTGATACAGCCCGGTATACGATTGCCGCTGACGCCATTTGCCGGCCAGTATCATGAACAAATGCGAAGTGCGATGAGGTTTGCCGGTATCGGCGCGGAGTGAATGGATGCCAATTTCAAGGATTGCAGTGTACTTTGTTGTTTCGGCCGTGCTTTGCGGCTGCGGCGGCAATGACACCTGCACCGAACCCGAGCCGTACCAGGCGAGCGTCGAAGGGCGGCGCATCGAAGTGCCGGAGGGACTGAACGCATTGGAAGAGGGCAGGGAGCTGAAGGTCCCGGACGCGTCGCCGGCGCCGCCGCGACCGGAAGGCTCGCCGTGCCTCGAACTGCCGCCGTCTTACAGCAGGTCCGACTGATAACCGTTTAAGGAAAGGTGTTCGAGCGGCTTATAAAGGGCTTGCTTGGACAAAACGGCAGGAAAGCCGTTTTGGACGCGGGTAGCGTGTCCGAAGGGCGAGGCGCAGGGTGCGCCGAGTCAGCGCAAGTTTACGGTAACCCTGTAACGCGGGTTCGACAAAACGCGACAGCGTTTTGGACGCATGAAGTGCGCCCCGAAGGGGTGAGAATCGCCGCACGGCGATTCGAATCAATCCCGCCCGAAATACGGGCGAGCGAGTGATAGAGAATTTGGAGAGGTGGCCGAGCGGCTGAAGGCGCTTGCTTGGAAAGCAAGTTTACGGTAACCCCGTAACGCGGGTTCGAATCCCGCTCTCTCCGCCAAAAACGAAACGGGCCATTGGGGACCGTTTCTGTTTTTGGGGCGAGGAAAGGGATGAGAACCCGGTTCGACAAAACGCGACAGCGTTTTGGACGCACGCAGTGCGCCCCGCAGGGGTGAGAATCG
>JAKEGN010000192.1 GCA_022615525.1 Woeseiaceae bacterium | reverse complement strand
GGAGAACCGCAACTTTCCGGCGGGACCCGAGCACATGGCGAAGCTGCTGAAAGAAGCCGGGTTCCAGCGCGCGGACATCATCGAGACCGACGGCATGCCGGGGGTGTTCGCGACGCTCGATGCCGGGGCCGAGAAGAGCGTTGGCGTCTATTTCATGTACGACGTGAAGCAATTCGATCCGGCCGAGTGGTCGTCACCGCCGCTGGAAGCGCGCATGGTGGACAGGCCGGGCCTCGGAAAAGCGATCATGGGCCGCGGTGCGGTGAACCAGAAAGGACCGCAGTCCGCGTTCCTCGCGGCGCTGCACGCGATACGAAGTGCGGGCAGGAAAATGCCGGTCAACATCGTACTGGTCGCGGAGGGCGAGGAGGAAATCGGCTCGCCGCACATCGGGCAGATCGTGCACCGGCCGGAAGTGCAGGCGGCATTGGCCAAAACGGTGGGCGTGTTCATGCCGGGTGCGTTGCAGGATCAGAACGGCACCGTCACCGTGAGTCTCGGCGCGAAGGGCGTCATCGAAGTGCAGCTCATCGCGAGCGGCGAGACATGGGGCCGCGGCCCGGGCAAGGACGTGCACTCCTCGCTCAAAGCGATGATCGACAGCCCGTCCTGGCACCTGGTGCAGGCGCTCGCGACGCTCGTGTCGGAGGACGGCAATACCATCCTGATCGACAACTACCCGAAGCCGCGGCCGGTATCGGCGGCGGAGAAAGCGATGCTTGCCGAAGCCGCGAAACGCCGCGACGAAGCGCAGTTGAAACGGCTCTACAGCACCCCGGTCTGGATCGACGATCTGCCGTTCGAACAGGCACTCGAGCGGCTGGTCTCGCAGCCCACCGTCAACATCGAAGGCCTGGTCGGCGGGCACACGGGGCCGGGCGGGAAGACCGTGCTGCCGCACAAAGCCGAAGCGAAACTGGATCTCAGGCTCGTTCCGGACATGACCGCGGAGGGCGCGCTCGCCGCGTTGAAAGCGCATCTCGAGAAGCGCGGGTTTGGTGACATCGAGGTGATCATGTCGGGCGGCTACGACCCGACCGGCACGGACTTGAACGCCGCGCTGATACAGGCGCATATCGCGGTGCTGAAACAGAACGGCATCGATCCGCTCATCTGGCCGCGCAATGCCGGTTCGTACCCCGGCTATATCTTCACCGGCAAGCCACTGAGCCTTGCATCCGGGCACTTTGGTCTCGGCCACGGCAGCGGTGCGCATGCACCGGATGAGTACTTCCTGATCGAGTCGACGAACCCGAAGGTCGCGGGCTGGGATGGGGCGGTGCTGTCGTACGTTGAGTATTTGTACGAGCTAGGGAAGTAAGTCACTTGTAGGAGCGAGCAGCGCTCGCGACGCGGAGTTATGATCTGGCGCAATTTCGGACATCGGGTCGCGAGCGCTGCTCGCTCCTACAGGTGCTGCGTTGATCGTCTCGGGTCGCCCGCGGTGCGGGCTCCTGCAGGCAGGTGGCCGGTCTTCAGGAACAACAGCGCACCCTCGTCGCGCGTAAAGTCGTTGTGGCTGCTGCGGTCCGGGTAGCGCAACCAGGTGCCGGCCGGGTAGGCCCCGTGCTCGTCATAAAAACAGCCTTCGATAACGAAGATTTCCTCGCCGCCCTGGTGCGAATGCTCGCCGTAGCGCGTGTGCGGTGCCCAGCGAAACAACGAGACGCATTCGTTGCGAAAGCGGTGCAGGGGTAGTTCCGCGAAGCCGGGCGGGTGTTCCGGCGGCCAGTCGGCGTATCGCGTGTCGATGACAACGTGTGCGTCATCGTCTCTATCGAACTGGTGCAGCTTGACGAAAATGACGCAGCCCTCGGCGCCAACGCGCGGCGAGTGTCGGCTGCCGATCGGATTTCGCACGTAGGTGCCGGCCGGGTAGGTCCGGTGCTCATCGCCAAACACACCTTGCAGCACGAAAAACTCCTCGCCGCCTTCGTGAATGTGGGGCGAGAAGGCGCTGTTCGGCGCATAGCGTACCAATGAGGTGGCGCGGGCAACTTCATCGCCAATGCGATCGAGCATCATGCGCTCGACTCCCGGCATCGGCGAGTCCACCCAGCGATAGTCCGCAGGGCGGATGACAACCTTCTGCGAAAAGTCAGCGTTTACTCGCACGGGAACCAAAAGGGGTCGAACCGATTTTTCCATTAATTCGGTTCGACCCCTTTACTGTTATGCAGATGCCGGCCAGGCAAATTCCGGACGCAGGCCCGCGTAGACCGGGCGGCCGTCTTTCGGTTTCGGCACGCCGGTAGCCGGGTCGTAGAACGCGTGATAGGTCGCCGGCAATTTCTTGGCATCGAAGCCCATGAGGTTCGGCACGATCGCACGGATCCGCTTCTGCTTGTCATCCAGCATGATCGGTTTGCCGCAAGTGGCGCAGGTACACAATTCCAGCGGACCGTTGGGGTTGTTGACGTTGAACGGTTGGCGTTTCAGCTTGGCCGGCTTGTCTACTGCAAGGTCGCCATACTTGAAGAAGACGACGTGCGTGGTGGGTTGCCCGGTCACACTCTTGCACACAGAGCAGTGGCAAGTGTGATTGTCGATCGGCTCTTTAGCGGAACTGGTGTGGACGTGCTCGCATCCACCGGCGTATTTGTTTGACATTGTTAATCACCTTTTCTCGTTGGATACAGGAGGTATCGATCCTCTGGGTTCGGCTCGATGTTTTGCTCAAGTATACCGTCGGAACCCCCGGTTTGGGTCGATTACGTTGAGGTAGGGGGTCGGGCAGCCGAGGAAATCGGGGTCGGGCCCCGATTCAGTGCATCAACTCGCGTTGCAACGGAAGGTGACGGTTTTGCTGCCGTCCGAGTTGACCGTGATCGTCGAATCCATTTCCGGTGAGCCGTGATTGACGCAGTAGACCTGTGCGTTGCGTGATACCTCCAGCAGCTCCTGGTCGGTGCTTTAGTTGCAGGTAAGGCCTGAGTTCGACTGGCTCATTGGCGTCGAAGACAGTGTGCCGGGGATGCATTCGAAAACGACAATGTTGCTGCCGTCCGGATCGCGGCTGAAATGTCCCGGGCTCGACAGGGACTCGTACCGGGTGCCGTACGCACGGGGCGATGCCAAAATCGGCGTCAGACCACAATTCTTTCGGCAGGAGCGGGCATTGCGCGCGACGCGATGACAGGAATCGCGTCGGGGTCGAGGTGCGCGTCGCCTGCAGTGCCGGTTCCTACATGTCGGCCAGACCGTGTTTGACCAGCAGGTCGCGGTAAGCGGGCAGGGCGCGGACGTTGGCAAAGTGCTCGCTGGCTTCCAGCCAGGCGATGTCCCGGAAACCGTTCCCCAGCGCCTCATCCAGTAGCTCGATAGCTGCGTCGGTATTGCCCGAGCCGCTGTGCACGGCTGCCGATGCCGCGAGGATCAGCGGGGTTTGCGACTGGCCGGCCAGCAAAGCCAGTGCCTCTGCATAGTTCTTCTCGCCGAGGTAAATCCAGAACAGGCCAAGGTTCGGCAGGTCGGCATCCGGCCAGATGCTCCGCATTTCATTGATCGACCGGCGCGCCTCGTCGAACTTGCCCTGCACCACCAATGCGCGTGACAGGTGGTAGTAGAACTCGCCGTACTGCGGTGCAATCCGCAGCCCGGTGCGGCACGCGGCCTCCGCCTCCTCACCTTTGGACGGCGTTTCATAAGCCAGCGACCAGCACAGCAGGTCCCAGGCAAAGTAATTCTCAGGCTCGAGCTCCACGGCGCGCCGGAATTGCTCCGTGGCCGCCGGGTACTGGTAGCGAACCACCAGCAGTTCGCCGCGCGCCATAATCGCGCGCACCAGCTCCGGCTGAAGGGCGAGCGCCCGATCCAGCAATTCGTCTGCGCGGCGCAGGCGCTCAGGGTCGGCGTCGAAATTGCGAAAGGTCTGTGCTTCGACACTGGCCAGGCCGGCCAGCGCATTGGCGAAGTTCGGGTCGAGCGTCAATGCCTGGTTGAAATAGGTGCGGGATGAATCCAGCATCTCGCGGAAATTCCAGCGCTCCACCAGGGCCTGGCCCTGCAGGTAGGCGTCGTAAGCCGAGACGTTATCCGTCGGCCGTTGCGCCAATGCTTTCGCAACCGTATCGCTCAGGTGCACGCCGAGGGATTCGACGATCTGCCGGGCGACGGTTTCCTGAACCGTGAAAATGTCGTCGAGGTTCGCGTCGAAATTGCGCGCCCACAGGTGACTGTCGTCCGATGTTTGTATCAACAGCGCGGTGATGCGAACCCTGTTCGCGGATTTCCGGACACTGCCTTCCAGGATGAAACCGACATCGAGTTCACGCGCGATGTCGGGAATGTCCATGCCCGAGTCCTTGTGATGCTCGACGGTGGTGCGGGAGATCACGCGGAGTCCTTCCACTGAGGCAAGCTTGCCGATGATTTCCTCGGTCATGCCGTCGCTGAAATACTCCTGCGCCGGATC
>JAKEGN010000029.1 GCA_022615525.1 Woeseiaceae bacterium | reverse complement strand
TGATGGCGGCGGCGGCCGCCAACCTGTTCAGCCGGAGGTCGCTCGGTGCCTTCTTCGCCCGCGGCCTGTTCTACGATCCGCGGACGCTGCCGCCGTTTTACAACGTCGAGGGGTTTCCGCTGCACCGCATTCGTCTGACCGGGGAAAACCTGGTCGATGCCATCATCGCATCCGGATCCATTCCGCTGGTCTTGAACGGCGTGCGCGATATCGCCGGCGCGCCGCCCGGCACGTACCGCGATGGCGGCGTGATCGATTATCACCTGGACCTGCCGCTCAGCGACCCGGACCGGTACACGCTTTTCCCGCATTTCTTCGACTCGATGAAGCCCGGCTGGTTTGACAAGCGGCTGTCGTGGCGCCGCATGACACCGGCCAATATCGACCGGACCATCGTGGTGTACCCGTCACCGGAATTCATTAAGGGACTGCCGAATGCGAAAGTACCGGACCGAACGGACTTCGTGACCCTGTCGCCCGCGGAGCGCATCCGGACCTGGCGCGCGGTGATCGATCGTTGCCGTTACCTGGCGGACGATCTCGCCGAGGTCATTGCGCATGACCGCCTGGCGGACAGGATCGAACCCCTCTGAGGGATTCGGGTCGTGGTGACGGGAAGGACGCTTGGTGAGCCGGTTCGCCCGGAAGCAGTTCCGCGCTGCCAGGTCAAGTTCAAAGTTACATCCAGAAATCGACGTATCTTACTGTTAAACAAACATAAAAAAGCACGACCCGGTCACTACGGATCGTGCCGGCGGCGGTGTATAGTGAAGCCGTGGAAGGCATACATCGACAGCCGTTCAGGGACGATCCGGGTTCGCAGGACGCCGAGCCGCCGTCGCTGTTGCTGGCCCTGCTCGAGGCGCCCAGGGCACTGACGGAAGCATCCACACTCATACCCGCGCGTTCATTCCTGAAGAATCTTGGCGAGGGCGACGGCCATGCCGTCATGACGTTGCCGGGCTTCCTTGCAACCGACGGATCGACCCGTGTGTTGCGACGCTATTGCGAGGAATGGGGTTACGCCGCACACCCCTGGGAGCAGGGCAGGAACCTCGGCCTGTCCCACGAACGCGATATCGAGCAGAGCCTGGATCAGCGCCTGGCGGAGTTGTACCGGCAGTCCGGCAAGAAGGTCAGCCTGATCGGCTGGAGCCTCGGCGGGCTTTTCGCCCGCGAAATGGCGCGGCGCAATCCCGACATGGTGCGACTGGTCATCACCCTCGGCAGCCCGCTCGGCAATCCGCGTGCGACCAATGCCTGGCGACTCTACGAGTTCCTGTCCGGCACGAGCATAGACGAGGCAAAAATCCAGAAGCGTGTGCGGGCATTGCGCGATCCCTTACGCAACGTGCCCGTGACGGCGATCTACAGCCGCACGGATGCGATCGTCTCCTGGCAGATTTCCAAGCTGCCGGAAGGAAAACTGGTCGAAAATCTCGGCATCAATACCAGCCACCTCGGCATGGGCTTCAATCCTGCGGTACTCTATGCCATCGCGGACCGTCTGCGGCAGCCCGAAGGTCGCTGGGCGCCGTTCGAAATACGCGGATTTCGCAACCTGTTCTTCCATTGAAACCCGGGGCCCGCGACGGCCCTGAGGCGCGGAGCCCCCACCCATGCAACAACTGTCCGGCCTGGATGCCAGTTTCCTGTACCTGGAGACGGGCAATACGCCGATGCACATCGGCAGCCTGTCGATTTACGACCAGAGCACGGCGCCCGGCGGCCGGGTGACGTTCAAGGAAATCCTGCGTTTCTTCGAGGAACGCCTGCACAAAGCACGCGCCTTTCGCCAGCGCGTGGTGCGCGTACCGCTGAGCCTCGACCATCCTTACTGGATCGAGGATCCGGATTTCGATCTCGAGTTTCACGTGCGGCACATCGCGCTGCCGAAACCGGGCGACTGGCGGCAACTCTGCATCCAGACCGCGCGGCTGCACGCCCGACCGCTGGACCTGCGCAAACCCTTGTGGGAAGCGTACGTCATCGAGGGCCTCGACAACGTGGTGGGAGTTCCGGAAGGCAGCTTTGCACTGGTCACCAAGATCCATCACGCGGCGATCGACGGTGTCTCCGGCGCCGCCATGTCCGCCGCCATTCACGACCTGAGCCCGGATGCGGAAGTCGAAGGCCCGGAGACGCCATGGCAGCCAGAGCGGCTGCCGACCGGCCTCGAACTTCTCGGCCAGAGTGCACTGCGCAGTGTCTCCGCACCGGCACGCTTCGGCAAATTACTGTACCGGTCGGCGCCGTCTTTGGCCCGGGTCGTGGGCGGACTCGCCAGCGGGCAACTCAAAGTTCCGATGCGAGTGCCGCGCACGCGCTTCAACGGCACCGTGACCGCGCACAGGGTTTTTGACGGCCGTCCTTTCGATCTCAATGAAATAAAGGCGATCAAGAATTCGCAACCGGGGACGACCGTCAACGATGTCGTCGTCAGCATTTGCGGCGGGGCACTCAGAAAATACCTCGAAGCGAAAAACGAACTGCCGGACGAGTCCCTCGTTGCGATGGCTCCCATGTCGGTGCGCCCCGACGAGAAACGGGGCTCGGCCGGAAATCTGGTAACCGCAATGAGCCTGCCGATCCGCAGCGATCTCGCGGACCCGCTGGAGCGCCTGCTCGCCGTCAGCGAGGAAAGCGCGCAGGCGAAGAAGCTCGCCTACACGATGGGGCCGAATCTCGCGGCGGATGCGGCCGAATTTCTCCCTTCCACTGTGTCGGGGTTGCTTGCGCGAACCTACGCAAACTCCGGCCTTGCGGATCGCATTTCGCCCATCGTCAATACCGTGATTACCAATATCCCCGGAGTGAATGTGCCGCTGTATTCCATGGGGTCACGCATGGTGGCGACTTTCGGCCTGGGGCCGGTCGTTCACGGGCTAGGCCTGTTTCAACCGGTCGTGAGCTACAACAACGTCATTACGATCAGCGCCGTTGCGGACCGCGACATGATGCCGGACCCGTCGTTCTATTGCAGGTGTCTCGAGGCGGCATACCAGGAACTGAAAGCCGCGACGATCGAGCGGCCGGTATCGCACAAGGCGGCAGACCAGAAACCAAAGCGCAAGCCGGGTGCCCGAAAAGGGGCGAAACCGAAGAACAACGGCAGCAGCGCCCTGGCGGAGACGCGGCAGTCAAGCTGAGTCGCAACGGAGTCTATTGTTTGCGTTTGTACCGGGTGCAGCGTTCGGTCAGCATTTTCTGAATCTGCTCGACTTCTTCATTCATCAGGTAGTCTTTCTGGTCTTTCCAGCCGCGAAGCATGGCGAGACTCCGCTCATTGACGACCAGGTACTCGTCGCTGGCCTGTGCATCGATCTCCCAGCCGGGCACTGCCACCACCGGCCTCACACGAACTTCATGCCCGAGCATTTTCTTCATCTCGCGCGCGAGTTGCTCCGCCCGTTTGCCGCAGTCGGCCACCGAGATCACGGCCTTGCCGGGCGCAAACGCGAGCTGCTCGCCGTTCAGGCGCACCCGATTGTCCTTACCGGGCCGTTTCGCGACCACGCAGATGGCATAGATACCGTGCAGGCCGACAATCACATTGTCGATGACGCCGGTCGCGCAAGGAACGTCGTGAAATACACGGTTCTGATTGCTGGTCAGTCGCTGTAATCCGTGGCCGGTCGCGATGTTGGCATCGCGGATGAATTCGACTTTCTTTTTTTGCAGGACAACGACGACGAAACGATACAGGCCGTAGAGCGCAGCGAGCAAAGCGCATACGAGCAACGCGATCAACTGCCATTCCGCAAGGCCCTGGAACAGCCGATCCGGGCCGAGCAGGAAAGCGGTCGTGAATATGACGACGAACACCAGCAGGGACGCGAGGTAGACCGACTGTCGCCGCGTCAGGCTGTCGAACTGGTCGCGGAAACGCTGGGCTGCCTCGTACAGGATGCTGTGCGAAAAACGATTGTTGCCTGAGGTTGCGCGGCTCAGTGTCTGCCAGGCGCCGGCGACGAGCATGAAAAGCAATGTGCTTAGCAGGGCTATCGTCATTGCGCCACTGAGTGATTCCAGGGTCATGCGGGTCGGGCTCTGAACGCTGCGGCGGGTCCAAACAGATTAGCCGGGCCCCGCACGTCGCCTCTGTGATGCAGGTCACAACGGATCGATTTTCACCACGTAACACGATGGTGCAGATCGCCGTTTCCACCGGCGGTTAGCTGTTCTGTGAATGTGGTCACGGCCTTGGACGGGCGCCCGCTGTTACGGTCCGGCGTATCTCTTTGCAAGCGAGCAGATTG
>JAKEGN010000191.1 GCA_022615525.1 Woeseiaceae bacterium | reverse complement strand
TGTTGCGCACGCCAAGTGACGCCATGAGCCGGTAGCGTCGGTCCATTTCGGCCACACACCAGCGCAATGCATTGGCTGCTTCCTTCATGTCCGTGACCACCGGCGCCAGCAGGTGCGGGATACCTTCGTAGACCGACAGTTCCAGCATCTTCGGATCGATCATGATCAGTCGCACGTGATCCGGCTTGGCCTTGTAAAGGAGGCTCAGCACCATGGCATTGATGGCGACAGACTTGCCGGACCCGGTAGTGCCTGCGATCAGCAGGTGCGGCATGCGCGAAAGATCCGCTACCACGGAGTTGCCGCCGATGTCCTTGCCGAGTGCAAGCGTCAATGGCGAAGCCATTTCGTCATACTGGCGGCTCTTCAGGATTTCGCCGAGCGTCACCAGCTCCCTGTGCTCGTTCGGTATCTCGAGTCCCACGAAGGATTTGCCGGGGATGACCTCCACGACGCGGACACTGACGACCGACAGCGATCGCGCCAGGTCCTTGGACAGGTTTGATATCTGGCTGACCTTGACGCCCGGTGCCGGGTCCAGTTCGAAACGCGTGATGATCGGGCCGGGCGATACCGAGACGACCTCGACATCGATGTTGAAGTCCTTGAGCTTCAACTCCACGAGTCGCGACATCGCTTCCAGCGATTCTTCCGAGTAGCCCTTTTGCTGCGGCGGCGGACTGTCGAGCAGCGACAACGGTGGCAATTCACCCGCCGATGGCGGATCGAACAACGGTACCTGCCTTTCCTTTTCCGCGCGCCGGCTGGGCTCGAGCGGCGCAACCACTGGTTCGATCCGTGGCGGTACCCGCCCTGCCGTTCGCTTGACCTCGGCTTTCACTACGTCCTGGCGCGCGGCCTGCTGCCGCCTGCCCTCGGCACGGTCACGCAACTCGCCGATTTTCGCCTGCAGTGCATCCCAGTATTTCAAAGTGACCCGGCCGATACGGTCCATGACCGCAAACCAGGAAATGCCGAGAAACACCGAGAGCGATGCCAGCCAGAGAAAGAAAAGGAGAATGCTGGCACCCAGGAGTTTCATTACCGACGCCATGCCGTCGCCCGTAACCTGGCCGACGATGCCACCGGCTGATTCGCGAAATCCCGACGGCGAGAAATGCAGGGTTGCCAGGGCGCAGCTGGTAACGAGCGTTGCGACGAAGCCGCCGAAACGCCAGCCGAAATCCGCCCTGGTCAGAAGTTCGTGGGCACGCTGTTCGCGGTAGATCCTCCATCCCAGGTAGAAAACCAGCAGGACGAAGAGGTAAGCAGGCCTGCCGAAGGAAATGAACAGCAGGTCGGCAATGAGCGCACCGAAACGGCCGACGCCGTTCTGGATGGCGCCGCCGCTGCTCGCCTGGCTGAATCCCGGGTCCGACATGTCGTAGGTAAAAAGTGCATACCAGAGGATCAATGCCAGGGCGCCGAACACCCACAAGGCGCCTTCGCGCAGGGTGCGAACGAGCTGCAAGGACAGGGCAGCGCCGGACGGGGTCTGGGATCGGGATCTGGACATAGTGGAAGTGTTGTATTAGGTTACTCGACTAAGATACTGATTTACATGCAACTTTACCAGACTTCGACTCGCGTTACACGCTCACGCCCAAAGGCCTCCAGAGACATGTTCCGGTGCGCTGCCACAAAGCCGGTTCCAGGACGCCCTTTTGCCCGCGAAATCGCTTTTCCCTAAACTGGCCACCCGACACCCGATTCACGTGTCATCAGCAATCCACGCCTTGATTCGGTGCGCAGTGGACGCACCTAATGGAAGCCGGTCGCCCTGTTGAATCGTAATCAAGGCAAAAGCGAGGGCAAATTATACATGAGCACAAGCAAACATTGCCGCGTTCTGATCCTGGGCTCGGGCCCTGCAGGTTATGCGGCCGCTGTGTATGCCGCGAGGGCGAACCTGCAGCCGGTGCTGGTCAGCGGCATGGAACAGGGAGGTCAGCTCATGACGACGACGGACGTCGATAACTGGCCGGGCGATGTCGAAGGCCTTCAAGGGCCGGCCCTGATGGACCGCATGTTGCGGCATGCCCAGCGATTCAACACCGAAGTCATCAATGACCATATTCACAAGGCGGATCTCTCGGTCCGGCCGTTCGTGCTGGAGGGTGACTACCACAGCTATACCTGCGACGCCCTTATCATTGCCACCGGCGCAACCGCCATGTACCTCGGCCTGCCGTCCGAAGAGGCATACAGGGGCCGGGGCGTCTCGGCTTGCGCGACCTGCGATGGCTTTTTCTACCGCGGCAAGGACGTTGCCGTGATCGGCGGCGGCAACACGGCTGTCGAAGAGGCACTGTACCTCAGCAACATCGCGTCGAAAGTCACGCTGGTTCATCGCCGCGATACCTTGCGGTCAGAGAAGATCCTGCAGGACCACCTGTTCCAGAAAGAACGTGAAGGCAAGATCGACATCGTGTGGAACTTCACGGTTGACGAGGTGCTTGGCGATGACAGCGGCGTCAACGGCTTGCGGATTCGCAGCACCAAGGACCGGTCGCGGGTACAGGAACTCGCGCTCTCCGGGGTATTCATTGCCAT
>JAKEGN010000028.1 GCA_022615525.1 Woeseiaceae bacterium | reverse complement strand
GTATTTCTCGGCCGGTTCGTCACCCTCGACAGGGCCATGCCCGAGGTCGAGGCGCTGGCGGTCACCGACGGCCGTATTGTTGCCGCAGGCGCTGCATCGGACATCCTCAGCCTGGCGGGAAAACAAACGCAACGCGTGGAGATTCGCGGCGTCGCTGTGCCCGGCTGGGTGGATGCGCACGTGCACGTCGCCGGGCTCGGCGAGTTTCTCGAGACGCTCAATGTGCAGGCGAAGAGCAAGGAAGCCATCCTCGAGAATGTGGCGCGAGCCGCTGCGGCTACGCCGCGCGGTGAATGGATCGTCGGTCGCGGCTGGGACGAAGGATACTTTGCAGTCAAAGAGGATCCTGCAGCTGCAGACCTCGATCCGGTGAGCCCTGATCACCCGGTCATCCTGTCCGGCATCGGCGGGCATTCGGTGTGGGTCAATTCGCTGGCGCTCGAACGTGCCGGCATCGACAGCGAAACCCCCGATCCGGATGGAGGTCGCATCGTTCGCGATGCGCAAGGTCGTGCCACAGGTTTGTTGCTGGAAACGGCCGAGTCGCTGGTGACAGCGGTGATGCCCGATACGACCACTCCGGAAATCCTCGAGCGCCGCATGCTGGCGGCACTGGAACGCTACGCACACTGGGGTCTGACCGGCGTACACGATGCCGGTGCCGGTCTCGGGGAAATTGCGGTCTACAAGAAACTGGCGAAAAACGGCGAGCTGCCGCTACGCGTTTACGCGATGGCCCACGGCGATGCCGCAGTGGAGCATTATCTTGCAACGGGACCGGAAACCGGACTCTATGAACACCGGCTGACGGTACGCAGTTTCAAGATTTACATCGACGGCGCACTCGGCTCGCGCGGCGCGGAGTTGAGCGAGCCATACAGCGATGCATCGGACAGCAGCGGACTGCGTCAAATGCAGGATGATGAACTCGATGCATTCATGGTGGCGGCGAAAGCAAAAGGCTTTCAGGTCAACGCGCATGTCATCGGCGATCTGGCCGTCCGACGAGCACTGGACGCGATCGAACGCAACGGCCTGGACAAAGGCGACCGCTTTCGCCTGGAGCACGCATCGATGATCGCGCCGGAGGACCTGTCGCGCCTGGCCGAGCTCGGTGCCATCGCATCCATGCAACCCGTGTTCGTCGGCGAATACCAGCGCTGGGGCGTAGACCGCGTGGGGGCCCGACGCGCGGCGTGGATCCTGCCGTTCTGGGACTTGCTGTCGACCGGTGCAGTGCTGGCCTCAGGAACGGACTTTCCGGCCTCCGATTCCGGCGATCCACGCCATACCCTGTATGCGCTCGTGACGCGCAAGGGATTTGACGGCCAACCAGCGGACGGTTGGTTTCCCGATCAGAGCATCGATGTCGAAACTGCGCTACGGTCGATGAGCCAGGGTCCGGCGTTTGCGGCGTTCGAAGAAGCGAAGCTCGGCATACTGGGCATCGGGCGATACGCGGATTTCACGGTGCTCGCCGACGATCCGCGGAATGTTCCACCAGAAGCGCTGAGATCACTCGCTGTGACGATGACCGTGGTCGGCGGAAAAATAACCTTCAACGCTGCTGACTGAAATCGGGGACGGACGAGTTCGGGGACAGTGACCGAATTCAACTGAGCCTGCTTGGTTGCGGCTGCCTGAATTCGGTGACTGTCCCCGAACTGTATCCCCCGAACTGTGCCCGGTTCTTCAGCGCTCCGTGATGCGTAAAACGACGCGACGGTTCGCCGCTTTTCCTTCATCCGAGCTGTTGTCCGCGATCGGCTGCAGTTCCCCGTAACCTCGTGAAGCTATGCGGGCCGGACTTACACCCTGCGAAATCAGGTAGTCGCGTACGGTGGCTGCGCGCCGGGCCGACAGGCCTTCGTTGTAGTCCACGTCACCGACGCTATCGGTATGCCCTGCAACCTCGACCCTGATGGTCGGATTGCGTTTCAGGGTTTCGGCGGCTTCCCGCAGCACGGCGTCGGCGCCCGGCTGGAGCCGCTCGGAATTCCGTTCGAAATTGACGCCAGGCAGCTGGATCTCCTCCTTGATCTCGCAACCGTTCACGTCGACCTGCACTCCGGGCGGCGTGCCTGGGCAGCGGTCATTACGATCCAGCACACCATCGCGGTCCGTATCCGGTTCGCAGCCTCGCGTATCTACCGTGACGCCACGCATGGTGCCGGGGCAGTTGTCGTTGTGGTCGGCCACACCGTCACCGTCACTGTCGAGCGGGCAGCCGTTGGCATCGACGTAGACTCCGGCGGGGGTCCCGGGGCAGCGGTCGCGGCTGTCGGCGATGCCGTCGCCGTCACTGTCCGGGTCGACGGCGAGCGGTGCGACGGCCGCTTTACTGCCGCCGAACGGGAACTGCAGGCCAAGGCTCAGGAACTGGTCGTTCAGTCGAGAACTGAGCACGTCGTCCGATCGATAGCGGTATTCGGCGCGGAGCGCGACCGGAGAATCTCCGAAAAGGTCCAGCAGCAGACCGGCGCCGGCCGAGTAAGCCACGCCCTTCTCAGTAGCAGCCATCTCGGGATTGACCTCGAAATAGTTTGCACCGACAAAGATGTGCGTTTGTGCCGCCGGCCCATCCGCAGTGTAGTAGGCACCGTAGCCCTCGAGGTTTCAGCTGTCGTGGAACGCCCAACCGACGCCAAGCATGCCTCCGGAGACCCCGTCTTCGACAAGCCGATCTACATCGTCGTCATAGTAGGATGCCATGGCAGTAACGTATTTCTGCCCGGTCTGGGCATCCGCCAATGCGGTGGATACGGGGATGGTCAGCAAAAGAGGCAGCGCCAGGCGCCGCAGAAATCTGTACATGGCATCGCTCCAGGGAGCATTGCTCCGGTTGCCGATGCCAATTCTAGCCGCGATTCACCGTAACAATAACCCCGATTCGGCCGTTTCGCGCCTGGACTTTGCACTTTGGCGGCCTTGGAGTTGATTTCCGGGACGTCAGGTGCCTACCAGACCGCAATGTAACTCAAAGCGGTGATGGCATAGTCACCTCCCGATTCGGTGACCACGCCGGTGCTGTAACTTGCACGTAAGGCGTGGCCCCTGGCGATCGACTTGAACACCGTAAAGCCGAAACGTGAATTACGTTGCAGGTCCGCCCTATCCACGGAATCAATCGTAGTGCGGCCACCAAAATAGTAGTTGACGTCGAGCGATGCCCAGAAGCTTTGGCCCACGCGCTTGACCAGGTGGAATTCGCTGGAGACTATCAAGTCCTGCTCACGGGTCGAGCCGACGAACTCGTCGTTATCGCCAAAAAACCAGGCTCCCAGTTCGGCCTCGAACATCCAGGTCGGGCGGAAAGGCCAAATGACACCGGCGGCAGGTTTCACGGCCCAGCGGTTGGCACCGGTATTGAGGTACTTCTGTTCATCGTAAGTGCCGGTTGGCGCCTGTAGCAGCAGGCTCACGCCGACTATCGTTTTGGGATCGGCCTGCAGTGCCTGGAACCCGGCACCGTCCATCGCCGGCGCCCCGCGCAAATTGATCGAAAGCCGCGCACGCGCGTCTCCGTATCCGGATGTGTCGACGCTGATGAATTCATTGTTGAGGAATCCCTCGGAAGTGCCCCAGCTGTAAGGCAGGTTGAGCTGAGCGTTGGCCGTGCGTCCGAACAGGCTGAAAGTGTACTGATAGCCGACTTGCAGAAAATTGATCTTCGAATCGACACCGGTTACGGGCAAGGACGGATCCGTCACGATGTCGCCGCTGGAATACTGGTAGCCGAGATTCAGCACATTGGTGCCGACCGGTGCCGGCCAGTATGCTCGCGGGGCAAGTTCCTGTGCCGCTGCAGTCGACGCCAACAGCAGGAGCGGTAATAACGATAAATCTGGGCCAGACCACCATTTTTTTTGCATGGGACGTTACTTAGGTTGCTTGCAGAATGGGGGGCTGATGCGGATTTTCCAGGTTGGGGTCGGACTCCGACGCTCGTTGCTGCAGTTGCAGCCGCCACATCTTCGCATAGTATCCGTTGGCAGCGAGTAACTCGCCATGCCGGCCACGTTCGACGATGCGGCCTGCGTCCATCACCAGGATCTGGTCGGCGTTCATCACCGTCGAGAGGCGATGCGCAATGATCAGGGTCGTGCGGCCGACCTGGATGCGATCGAGCTCCGCCTGGATGGATTTTTCCGATTGCGAATCCAGCGCCGAGGTCGCTTCGTCGAAAATAAGGACCGCAGGATTCTTCAGCAAGGCACGGGCGATGGCTACACGCTGCTTCTCGCCACCGGACAATTTCAGGCCGCGTTCGCCCACCTCTGAATTGTACCCATCCGGCAGGTTCATAATGAACTCGTGGATGTGCGCGGCGCTTGCGGCATCCTCAACCTCCAAATGGCTGGCATCCGTTCGTCCATACAGAATGTTGTAGAAAATGGTGTCGTTGAACAGCACGGTGTCCTGAGGCACGATCGCGATGGCACTGCGAAGCGACTGCTGCGTGAAATCGCGAATGTCACGACCGTCGATCGTGATGCGGCCAGCGTCGATATCGTAAAAGCGGTACATCAGGCGAGTCAGGGTCGACTTGCCCGAACCGGAATGACCGACGACCGCAACGGTTCCGCCGGCAGGCACCTCGAAGCTCACATCGTGAAGAATACTGCGCCGCGCATCGTAACCGAAGCTGACGTTCTCGAATCGAACGGTTGGTTGCGCTGCCCGAAGCACTGTGGCGCCGGGGCGATCCTGCACATCCTGGCGCACGTCCAGGAGGCCAAACAGGCGCTCCATGTTGGTCAGCGCCTGCTTCACTTCGCGATACACCATGCCCAGCAGAAACAGCGGCGCCGAGAGCTGCAACAGGTAGGCGTTGACCAGCACCAGGTCGCCTATAGTGAGATTGCCGGCCGTTACACCGGCAGCCGCTCGCCACATCATTGCCGTGACTCCCAGGGAAATCAGAACGGTTTGTCCGAGGTTCAGTACTGCAAGTGAGGTCTGCGACTTGACTGTTGCATTCTCGAGGTGCCGGAGGTTTTCGTCGTAGCGAATTGCCTCGTGCACCTCGTTGTTGAAATACTTGACGGTTTCGTAATTCAGCAGGGAATCGACCGCACGTTCGTTGGCACGGGTGTCCGCTTCGACCGCGGCACGATAGAAACGCGTCCGCCACTCGGTAATCGAAAACGTCCAGACGAAGTAGGCGGCCAGAGTGCCGAGGGTAATCAGTGCGAAACCCCAGTCATACGCCCATACCAGCACGATGGTGACGAGCAGTACTTCGAGCGCAGTCGGGAATATGGTGTACAACGTCCAATCGAGCAGGTCGGCGACCGCACTGCCGCCACGCTCGACGTCGCGTGCTACGCC
>JAKEGN010000027.1 GCA_022615525.1 Woeseiaceae bacterium | reverse complement strand
TGTCCCCCAAGAGCAGATTTGCTTATCGCTTCTATTTCGAAGCACGGATAATAAACGAAACCGTGGGTTTGCTGCATAAAAACAACACACAGTGCCGTTCATCGAAGCAAACAGCTCGCGCGTGATCGAGCGAAACGGGCACGGTCAGTACCCAAAGTGCCTATTGAACTTAACTCGATTCCTGCTGCGGATGTGACGCAGGTTCTGTATTCGCCGCAGTGGTCTCATTAGGCTGGAACTTCGTGTTGGCGAGATGAGGCCTGCCGCTTGATCCCGAACCCGAAAACGATTCCGCGCAGCGGCGTGCTGCACAAGTTTCGGCAGTACCTCACCCGGCGGCGCATCCGCCAGCGGCGCAGGACACTGGACAGCGAATTGCCGGTCAGCGCCTACCTCGACTGGCTGCGCGTCAAGAGCTATCGCATCTATGACGAGATTCCGGGGGACAGCGGCAATTTCGATCACGTGATCATCTGTACGCAGGGCATCTTCCTGGTTGACACCATTACCCGCCGCCGGCCGGCTGAGGCCGACTGCGTGGTCGAGTTCAACGGAGATGGCATCTCGATCAACGAATCGCCGTTTGATATTGCACCGGTCAATGCCGTGGTCGCCCAGGCCGGACAGCTGGAAAGGCTGTTGAAAGAGCATACGGAGCGCAACTTCACCGTACGCCCGGTATTGCTGTTTCCCGGATGGCATATACGGGACAGCGAAGCGCCCAAGACTTCCGGTGTCTGGGTTCTGAATCCGCGCTCGCTCGGAAAATGGATCGACTTCCGGCCGGCCAGCCTGCATCCGGAGCTGGTCGATCTTGCCTGCCAGGGCCTGGACCGCTACCTGAAACAATTCGCTTGAGGCCTGTCGCGCAGTTGCGTATAGCGACAGCCATGCCGGGCGTTATACTCCCGCACGGAACTCCGGCTGGCTGGTCGCATCCAAGTGCGACGCTCGCAAAGACTCCGAGGAAACCCGATGCGATTTAGCTCAACGGCATTACTGGTTGCACTTGCATTGTCTGCGTGCACCAGGAATGACTCCGGCAGCTCGACCATAAAGTACCCTGACACCGTGAAAATCGATCACACCGACACCTACCACGGCACCGCCGTTGCCGATCCCTACCGCTGGCTCGAGGACGATGTCCGCGAAAGCGAGGCGGTGAAGCAGTGGGTGGAGCAGCAGAACGAAACGACCTTTGCCTACCTCGGGACGATCGAGGAGCGAGAAGCCATTCGTGCCAGGCTCGAAGCCCTGTGGAATTACGAGCGGTACGGCTTGCCAGTAAAGGAGGGCGGGCGCTATTTCTACAGCTACAACGACGGATTGCAGAACCAGTCCGTAATTCACGTGCAGGCATCGTTGAGCGATCAACCGCGCCTGCTGATCGACCCGAATACCTGGTCCGAAGACGGCACGGTGGCGCTGGCCAGCTACCACCCGAGCCCGGACGGCAGATATTTTGCCTACCTGGTGCAGGACGCAGGATCCGACTGGCGAACTGCGCGGGTAATGGATCTCCAGACCGAGACAGTGCTCGAGGACAAGATCGAATGGCTGAAATACACGGGCCTTTCCTGGGCTGGCGACAGTTCCGGTTTCTATTACAGCCGCTTCCCCGCGACTGATGACGAGGAGAAATTCCAGTCACTGAACAAGAACCAGGCGGTGTATTTCCATCGTATCGGAGAGCCGCAGGAGAAGGACACGCTGATTTACCTGCGACCGGAGCACCCCGAGTGGCTGTACGGGGCACAGGTGACCGACGACGGCGCCTGGCTGGTCATTACCGTGGCGACCGGTACCGACGATCGCTACCAGATCATTTACAAGGACCTCAGGACCGAAGGCTCGGAGCCCGTCATGCTGATCGAGGGCTTCGACTTCGATTACACGCTCGTCGGCAATATCGGAAGCGAGCTGTATTTCCGCAGCAATAACGCGGCACCCCGGGGACGGCTGATTGCGATCGACCTCGCCAATCCGGACCCCGCCAGCTGGCGTGAGGTCATCCCGCAGGCCGAGGACGTGTTGGCGCAAGCGAACCTCGTGGGTGGACGGATCATTGCCGAGTACATGCAGGATGCCTGGTCGCTGGTCCGCATCTGCGATACGCAAGGCCGGTTGCTGGGTTCGGTTGACCTGCCCGGTATCGGCAGCGCGTTCGGTTTCGGCGGCAAGGCGGACGATCCGGAAATGTTTTTTGGCTATGAAAGCTTCGACACCCCGCCGACCATCAATCGCTATGACGTGGTCACGGGCGAAACGGAAGTATTCCGGAGGTCAAAAGTCGATTTCGACAGCGACGATTACACGGTCGAGCAGGTGTTCTATAACTCGAAAGACGGCCAGCGCGTGCCGATGTTCATCGCGCACCGCAAGGACATGGTCGCCGATGGCAAGCGACCGACGTTGCTGTATGGTTACGGAGGATTCAACATTTCCGAGACACCGAAGTTCTCCATTACGCGCCTGGCCTGGATGGAAATGGGCGGCGTGTTCGCGGTGGCCAATCTCCGCGGCGGTGGCGAATACGGCGAGGAGTGGCACCAGGCCGGAACCCGGCTGCAGAAGCAGAACGTGTTCGACGATTTCATTGCCGCGGCGGAGTACCTGATCAGGGAAAAGTACACGCGGCCGGAAAAGCTCGCAATCTTCGGTGGCAGCAACGGCGGCCTGCTGGTGGGCGCGGTGGTCAACCAGCGACCGGACCTGTTCGGTGCCGCCATTCCCGCAGTCGGCGTCATGGACATGCTGCGCTTTCACCAGTTCACGGCCGGACGTTTCTGGGTCGATGACTATGGTTCCTCGGACGATCCGGAGGAGTTCAAGGCGCTGTTGGCTTACTCGCCATACCACAATGTCCAGCCGGGTACGAAGTACCCTGCCGTGCTCGTAACCACGGCTGACACGGACGATCGTGTCGTTCCGGGCCACAGTTTCAAATACGCCGCGGCGATCCAGGCGGCACAGGCCGGTGATGCGCCAGTCCTCATTCGCATCGAAACCCGTGCCGGCCATGGTGCCGGGGTGCCGACCGCGAAAGTGATCGAGGACTACGCGGACCGCTGGGCGTTCCTCGTTGAAAACCTCGACATGACCCTGCCCGAGGGCTACGGGAAATGACAGGGGAGTTCGGGGACAGTTACCGAATTCAACCCTGAATGATGATCATAGC
>JAKEGN010000190.1 GCA_022615525.1 Woeseiaceae bacterium | reverse complement strand
GGCATGTTCGGTTAGCAGTGCGGCGATGACAAACGCCTATGCCGAATTGCACGCGCTCAGCAACTTCACCTTCTTGCGCGGCGCATCGCACCCGGAAGAACTGGTGGAAACAGCCGCCGCACAGGGTTACGAAGCACTGGCCATAACCGATGAATGTTCCGTATCTGGAATCGTGAGGGCGCATGTCGCGGCCAAAAGCGCTGCCCTGAAAAAACTCATCATCGGTACCGAGTGCCGGCTCGCGAGCAAGCTCAAACTGGTGGCACTTGCACAGAACCGCGAAGGGTATGCGGCACTGTGCCGTCTCGTTACGCAAGGCCGGCGGGCGGCGCAGAAAGGCAGTTACCGGCTGGACGCCGCTGATTTCGCGGACGGCCTGCCGGGTTGCCTGTTGCTGTGGATTCCGGACAGGCAGCTGCAACTGGGTGACGAGAATCGCTGGATACTGGATGCCTTCCGCGATCGCCTGTGGCTTGGTGTCGAGTTGCTGGCCGACGGGCTCGAGCGCCAGCGACTGGGCCGGCTGCAACAGCTGGGCAAAGCACTGCAACTGCCGCTGGTGGCCTGTGGCGATGTACACATGCATTGCCGCCGCCGACGCATTCTGCAGGATACCCTGACGGCAATACGCGAGGGCGTGACGCTGGAGCGGGCAGGGTTCGCGTTGTACCCCAACGGCGAACGCTACCTTCGTCCACTCAGTGTTATCGGGACGATCTATCCGCAGGACTTGCTGGAGGAGACGCTGCACATTGCCGGAGCCATCGATTTTTCTCTCGATGAATTGCGCTACGAGTACCCCGATGAGCTGGTACCGGCCGGGCAGACGCCTGCCGGTTACCTGCGCCAGTTGACTGCGGAGGGTATGCGGAAGCGCTGGCCGGAAGGTGCACCGGAAAAGGTTGCCATCCTGGTCGAACACGAACTGGAACTGATCCGGCAACTCGGGTACGAATCCTATTTCCTGACCGTGTACGACATCGTGGCCTTTGCGCGGAGCCAGGGCATTCTTTGCCAGGGCCGCGGGTCTGCGGCCAATTCCGCAGTCTGTTTCTGTCTTGGAATCACCGAGGTCGATCCTGGCAGGATGGCGACTCTCGTCGAGCGTTTCATTTCCAGGGAACGTAACGAGCCGCCGGATATCGATGTCGATTTCGAGCATGAGCGGCGCGAGGAGGTCATCCAGTACATCTATGCGAAGTACGGGCGGCAACGCGCGGCACTGGCGGCCACGGTCATTACCTACCAGCCGAGAAGCGCATTGCGTGATGTCGGGAAGGCGCTGGGGTTGAGCGGTCTCCAGGTCGACCGGCTGGCGCGTTCGATGCAGTGGTGGGATGGCAGCGACGTGGACGACAGCCGGGTGCTGGAAGCCGGGCTCGATCCGCACAGTGCGGTCATCAGGCGGCTGTTATACCTGGTGCGTGAGTTGCTCGGATTTCCACGCCACCTGTCCCAGCACGTCGGAGGATTCGTGATTTCCAACGGACCGCTGTCGGAACTGGTACCGGTCGAGAATGCGGCCATGGAAGATCGCACCGTCATCCAGTGGGAAAAAAACGATCTCGAGGACCTCGGACTGCTGAAGGTCGACGTACTGGGTCTCGGCATGTTGACGGCAATACGGCGCAGTTTCGATCTCATCCGCAACTACGACGGGCGTGAGTATTCCCTCGCAACCGTGCCGGCCGAGGATCCGCGCGTCTACGACATGATCTGCGATGCCGACACGATGGGTGTGTTCCAGATCGAGTCGCGCGCGCAGATGGCCATGTTGCCGCGGCTGAAACCGCGCTGTTATTACGATCTCGTCATCGAAGTGGCCATTATCCGGCCCGGCCCGATACAGGGTGACATGGTGCATCCGTACCTGCGGCGGCGCGATGGCGAGGAAGCGGTCGAATATCCCAGTGACGATGTCCGGCACGTGCTGCAGCGTACGCTTGGAGTTCCGATCTTCCAGGAACAGGTGATGCAGCTGGCCGTCGTCGCCGCCGGTTTTACACCGGGGGAAGCCGATCGCTTGCGCCGTGCGATGGCGGCCTGGAAACGTCGTGGCGGACTCGGCCCGTTCGAGGAAAAGCTGATCAGCGGCATGCGGGCACGTGGTTATTCGGAGCAGTTTGCGCGGCAGATTTTCCAGCAGATCCTGGGTTTCGGCGAATACGGGTTCCCCGAATCGCATGCAGCAAGCTTTGCACTGCTGGTCTATGTGTCCTGCTGGCTCAAGTGCCATGAACCTGCCGCATTTACCTGTGCACTGCTCAACAGCCAGCCCATGGGGTTTTATTCCACGTCACAGCTGGTCCAGGACCTGCGACGCCATGGCGTCGAGGTGCGCAGCGCAGACGTCAATCGTAGCGACTGGGACTGCAGCCTGGAGCCGGCAGGGGACAAACGGCCTGCTTTGAGGCTCGGCCTGCGGCAGATCAGCGGGCTGTCGGAAGCGGCCGGGCAGGCGGTGATTGCCGCACGGAGGGCCGGTACCTACCGCAGTATTCAGCAGCTGGTGGAACGTTCGCACATCAATCGGCGGGAACTGGCGGCATTGGCGGCTGCCGGCGCCCTGTCTTCGCTGGATGGCCACCGGCACAAGGTGCGCTGGACGGTAGAGGGGATCGAGGAGCCGATGGCGCTGTTCGCCAGCATGGAGCGCTACG
>JAKEGN010000189.1 GCA_022615525.1 Woeseiaceae bacterium | reverse complement strand
TTCCATACGGCACAATTGCAGGCTTCGATTGAGGGTATACACCGGTACGGAGAATCCGCCGATAGTGCCGAGCGTCGTCGAGGTCTGGAACTCGGCCAACTGGTTCGAGCGCGAGGCATTCGATCTCTTCGGCATACTGTTTGACGGGCATCCGGACCTGCGTCGCATCCTGACTGACTACGGCTTTATCGGTCACCCGTTCCGCAAGGACTTTCCCTTGAGCGGCAACGTCGAAGTGCGCTACGACGCCGACAAGGGGCGCGTGGCCTATCAGCCGGTTACGATCGAGCCCCGTACCCTGGTGCCGAAAGTGATTCGCGAAGACAATCGTTATGCACCGGATCTCAAGGACGGACCGAAGAATGCCTGAGATCCAGAGCTACACAATGAACTTCGGGCCGCAGCATCCAGCTGCCCATGGAGTCCTCCGGCTGATACTCGAAATGGACGGCGAAGTCATCCAGCGCGCGGATCCGCATGTCGGCCTGTTGCACCGTGCCACGGAAAAACTGGCCGAATCGAAACCGTACAGCCAGAGTATCGGCTACATGGACCGGCTCGACTACGTGTCGATGATGTGCAACGAGCACAGCTACGTACTCGCGATCGAAAAACTGCTGGGTATCGTTCCGCCGCTCCGCGCCCAGTACATACGCGTAATGTTCGATGAAATTACCCGGATACTGAATCACCTGATGTGGTTGGGAGCGCACGGCCTCGACATCGGCGCGATGACCATGTTCCTGTACTGTTTCCGCGAACGGGAAGACCTGATGGACTGTTACGAGGCGGTCTCGGGCACGCGGATGCATGCAACGTATTACCGGCCGGGTGGCGTGTTTCGTGACCTGCCGGACTCGATGCCCAAATACCAGCCGTCGAAGTGGCGAAGCCAGAAACGCGTCGATGCACTGAATGCGATTCGTCAAGGCTCACTTCTGGACTTCATCGATGCGTTCACGGCCAAGTTTCCAGGTTGTGTCGATCAGTATGAAACGCTGCTGACCGACAACAGGATCTGGAAGCAGCGGACGGTCAATATTGCCGTGGTGTCACCGGAGCGTGCGCTGCAGCTCGGCTTTACCGGGCCGATGCTGCGTGGCTCGGGCGTCGAGTGGGATCTGAGGAAAAAACAGCCGTACGAAGTCTATGACCGGCTGGAATTCGACATACCGGTCGGCGTCAACGGTGACTGCTACGACCGCTACCTAGTGCGCGTCGAGGAAATGCGGCAATCCAACCGCATCATCAAGCAGTGCGTCGACTGGCTGCGCGCCAATCCCGGCGCGGTGATCGTCGATGATCACAAGGTGGTGGCGCCGGCTCGTATCGAAATGAAGGATGACATGGAGTCGCTCATCCACCATTTCAAATTGTTTACCGAAGGATATTGTGTACCAGCCGGAGAGGCCTACGCCGCGGTCGAACATCCAAAAGGCGAGTTCGGTATTTATCTCATTTCGGATGGCGCGAACAAACCTTACCGGGTGAAAATTCGCGCGCCCGGCTTCGCGCATTTGTCGGCGATCTCGGAAATGGTCGAAGGCCATATGCTTGCGGATGTCGTAGCGGTCATCGGCACGCAGGACATCGTATTCGGCGAGGTTGACAGATGAGTGCCTCCGAAGTGCTGTCGGAACATGTGCGCGAGGAGATTGATCGCTGGACGGCGAAATTTCCCGAGGACCGCAAGCGCTCCGCCGTGATCGGCGCACTGCATGCGGTGCAGCACGAGAACGATGGCTACCTGACTGTCGAGTTGATGGATGGGGTGGCGGATTACCTGCAGTTGCCTCCGATCCAGGTCTACGAGGTGGCGACTTTCTACTCGATGTTCCAGACCAGGCCGGTCGGACGGCACAGCGTTGCAATCTGCACCAATGTGTCCTGCATGCTGCGCGGTGCCGATGACATCGTTGCGCACGTCGAGGACAAGCTGGGAATCCGGCTGGGGGAAAGCACTGGTGACGGACGCGTCTTTCTGAAGAAAGAAGAAGAGTGCCTCGCCGCCTGCTGCGGTGCGCCGATGATGATGGTGGACCATAAGTACTACGAAAATCTCACGATCGCGAAGGTCGATGCCATCCTGGACGAACTCGAATGACCGGTTACCCGCAGAACCTGGTGTGCTTCAACACCTTCGGGTCGCCGAACTCGTGGACGCTCGAAACGTACCTGAAGCATGACGGTTACAAGGCATGGCGCAGGGTGCTGGCCGGCGAGCTGACGCCGGAACAGATTATTGCCGAGGTCAAAGCATCGGGACTTCGTGGTCGCGGCGGTGCCGGCTTCCCCACCGGGCTGAAGTGGAGTTTCATGCCGCGAACCGCCCCGGTGCAGAAGTACCTGGTGTGCAATTCCGATGAAAGCGAGCCGGGCACCTGTCACGACCGCGAAGTGCTGCGCTATAACCCGCATTGCCTGATCGAAGGCATGGCCATCGCCGGCTATGCCATGGGAGCAACCGTCGCCTACAACTATATCCGCGGCGAATTCATCGACGAGCCCGTGCCGCGATTCGAAGCGGCATTGAAGGAGGCGTATGACGCCGGCCTTCTTGGCAGGAATATCCAGAACTCCGGGATCGACTTTGACCTGCACACGTTCGTCGGTGCCGGGGCCTACATTTGTGGCGAGGAAACGGCATTGCTGGAATCGCTCGAAGGCAAGCAGGGCAAACCACGCTTCAAGCCGCCGTTCCCGGCCAACTTCGGCCTGTACGGCAAGCCCACGACCATCAATAACACACAGAGCCTTGCGAGCGTGCCCGCCATAATAAGGAACGGGGCGGCATGGTTCGCGGCACTCGGCCCGGAGAATTCAGGCGGTACCGCGCAGTTTTCAGTGTCCGGGCACATCGAAAAACCGGGCAACTACGAATTGCCCATGGGTATCCCGTTTCGGGACCTGCTGGAGCTTTGCGGTGGCGTGCGTGGCGGCAGAAAGCTCAAAGCCGTCATTCCGGGTGGCTCGTCGGTTCCGGTGATGAAAGCGGATGTCATCATGAACTGCACCATGGACTATGTCTCCCTGCAAAAAGCCGGCTCGTCTTTCGGCACGGGTGCCGTAATGGTCATGGATGAAACCACCTGCATGGTCAAGGTGCTGCGGCGAATCTCGCGTTTCTACATGGCCGAATCCTGCGGCCAGTGCACACCGTGCCGCGAGGGCACCGGCTGGCTGTACCGCATGTTGACGCGCATTGTCGAAGGCAAGGGCACCGAAGACGACCTGAATAAACTGGTCGACGTCGCGAACAAGATCGAAGGACACACGATCTGTGCGCTCGGCGATGCAGCGGCCTGGCCGGTGCAGAGTTTTCTGAAATACTTCAGGCACGAATTCGAGTACATGGTGCGACATCACGGGCGCAGCATTGTCGACAACCCGGCGGAGCGGGCAGCGTGAGCGACGACCTGGTCAACATAGTCGTCGATGGCAAGGCCGTGCAGGCGCGCAAGGGCCAGATGCTCATACAGGCTACCGACGCGATTGGCGCCTACGTACCACGATTCTGCTATCACGAGAAACTGAGCGTGGCCGCGAACTGCCGGATGTGCCTCGTCGAAGTGCAGAAAATCGGCAAACCCATGCCCGCGTGCGCAACGCCGGTAACCGAGGGCATGACTGTCTTCACGAAATCGCCCAAGGCCATCGCGGCACAGAAAGCCACCATGGAGTTCCTGCTGATCAACCATCCGCTGGACTGCCCGATCTGTGACCAGGGCGGGGAGTGCGAGTTGCAGGATCTCGCCATGGGGTTCGGCCGCGATGTATCGCGATATCACGAGAAAAAAAGGGTCGTGAAGGACAAGGACATCGGCCCGCTCGTATCGACGGACATGACGCGTTGCATCCACTGCACCCGGTGCATACGTTTTGGCGAAGAGATAACCGGACTGCAGGAACTCGGCACGACCGAACGCGGCGAGAACATGAAGATCGGTACCTATATAGAGAAGAGTATCGATCACGAACTGTCCGCGAATATCATCGACCTCTGCCCGGTGGGAGCTTTGAACAACAAGCCGTACCGGTACAGCGCGCGCGCCTGGGAAATGACCCAGCGCGCCAGCATCGGGGCGCACGATTGTGTGGGCTCGAACCTGTATGCCCACGTACTGCGCGGGACGGTCAAGCGCATCGTGCCGCGGCCCAACGAAGCGATCAACGAGACCTGGATCAGCGACCGGGACCGCTTCGCTTACGAAGGAATTTACAGCGGTGACCGCCTGTTGACGCCGCGCATCCGGCGCGCGGACAAATGGCAGGACATAGGCTGGGACGATGCGCTGCAGGAACTCGCCGAGAAGATCGGACGAGTCGATCCGGAGAAGCTCGGGATACTGGCCTCACCCTGCAGCACCGTCGAAGAATCTCATTTGCTGTCACGGCTCGCCTCACATCTTGGAACGGCGAATATCGACCACCGGTTGCGGCAGCAGGATTTTTCCGACGATGATGCCGATGGGCTTTTCCCGTGGCTGGGCTGCGAGATTGCGGAAATTGAAAGCTGCGGGGCGATACTCGTCGCGGGTTCGAAGCTCAGGGCCGAGGCACCCATACTTGCGCACCGCGTGAGAAAAGCGGCGCTGCGCGGCACGCAGGTCGCCATCGCGGACGAGGAGATCGGGCAGTACCACTTCAAGATTGCGGCAAAGCTCGAGGGGGCCGACCTCGTCAAGCTGCTTTCCGGTGTCGTCGTTGCGGCCGGCGGCGCCAAGACCATGCCGCCTGCGCTGCGCCAGCTTTGCAAAGGCGTCAGTCCCGACAGTACGCAGCAGGCTGTGGCAGCGATGCTGGAAAATGCCGCCAACGGACTGGTGCTTATCGGCCAGGTTGCAATTCGCCATCCCGCGTATTCGGCTATTCGTGCGTTGTCGGCTGCGATCGCAGAACTGACCGGGGCACGCCTCGGGTTCGTCTCGGAAGGCCCGAACTCGGCGGGGGCCTGCCTCGCGGGAGTATTGCCGCATCGAAGCGCAGGCGGTCGGCGACGCCAGCACGCCGGACTGAACGTTGCGCGCATGCTGGATGCGGAACTGGATGCCATGTTGCTGTTTGGCATAGAACCCGATCGCGATATAGCGGGCCGGGACGTGTTGTCGCGGCTGTCGGCAGCAGGTTTCGTCGCCGCCTTTACCGCTTACGATTGCGAGAGCTTGCGCCAGTCCGCCGATTTGATGCTGCCGATCGGAACTTACGCGGAAACGTCGGGTACGTTCGTGAATTGCGAGGGCAGATGGCAAAGTTTTGCCGGCATCGCCAATGCTCTCGGAGAATCCCGTCCCGGCTGGAAAGTGTTGCGTGTTCTGGGCAACCTGCTCGATGCGGACGGATTCGACTATGAGTCCAGCGAGGAGCTGCGCAATGAGCTGCGGACGGCGCTGGGCGAGTTGAAACCGGACAATCGCTACAACGGAACGCGGACGTTGCCTGCGGGCAGCGGCAAGACCGGCTCGACAACGTCGGTCGATGTACCGATGTACGGCGTCGACCCTGTCGTGCGTCGCGCCAAGGCATTGCAACTCACGCCCGAAGCGCGGCGGGGCGCGGCAAGAGGGCGGCAGCGGTGACCGCGCTGATCCCGGACTTCGTGATGGAGCGATGGCTGGCTTTCTGGAACCTGCTGTCGCCAATCACGCAATTCCTGTTCGCAAAAACCTTCCTGATCGTTTTTGTTACCGTGTGCATCATACTGACGGTGGCCTTCACCACGTACTTCGAGCGCAAGGTCATCGGCTACATGCAAGGCCGTATCGGACCGAACCGGGTAGGCCCGCTCGGCCTCGGTCAGCCTTTTGCCGACGTCATCAAACTCCTGATCAAGGAAATTGTCGTACCGCAGAAGTCGAATCGCTTCCTGTTCCTGATCGCCCCCCTGCTGTCGATAATTCCTGCACTCGCGACCTGGGCCGTCATTCCGCTGACGGACACG
>JAKEGN010000188.1 GCA_022615525.1 Woeseiaceae bacterium | reverse complement strand
GAAAGGCGAGACGATCACCGTCAATCCCGATCATTCACTGAGTGTCCCGGATTTTCCCATCATCCCTTACATCGAGGGAGACGGCATCGGAATCGATGTTACGCCGGTAATGCTCGATGTTGTGAACGCGGCCGTGCGGAAAGCGTACGGCGGGCGCAGGGCGCTCTGCTGGATGCAGGTGTACGCGGGTCGGAAAGCGTCCGAAGTCTACGGCGGCGACAACTATTTGCCGGACGAGACGCTGCACGCATTGCAGAAATACGTCGTTTCCATCAAGGGCCCGCTGACCACGCCGGTCGGAGGCGGCATACGCTCACTCAATGTGTCGATCCGCCAGACGATGGACCTGTACGCCTGTGTTCGGCCGATACGCTACTTCCCCGGGGTCGAAACACCGATGAAGGATTCAAACCTCGTGGATATGACGGTGTTTCGCGAGAATACGGAGGACATCTACGCCGGCATCGAGTACCCGACCGGCTCTCAGGAGGTGCAGAAACTGATCCATTTCCTCCAGCACGAACTCGGCGTGACCGGGATTCGTTTTCCGGCGAGCTCCGGGATCGGCATAAAACCCGTCTCCCGGGAAGGTTCGCAGCGACTGGTGCGCAAGGCCATCCAGTACTGCATCGACCGCGACCTGTCCTCGGTCACCCTGGTCCACAAGGGCAACATCATGAAATACACCGAGGGCGCCTTTTGCGAATGGGGCTACAAGCTCGCGCGGGAGGAGTTCGGCGCGGTCGAGAAGGGCGGAGGACCCTGGCTCAGTTTTGCGAATCCACGCAGCGGTAACGAAATCGTCATCAAGGATGTCATCGCGGACAATTTCCTGCAGCAGATCCTGATGCGGCCCGAGGACTACGACGTTATTGCCACACTGAACCTGAACGGTGACTACATTTCGGATGCCCTGGCCGCACAGGTCGGCGGCATAGGCATCGCACCGGGCGGCAACATAGGCGAGGGCGTTGCTGTGTTCGAGGCCACCCACGGCACGGCGCCGGGATTTGCGGGAAAGGACCGTGTGAATCCCGGCTCATTGATATTGTCCGGTGAAATGATGCTTCGCTACATCGGCTGGCACGAAGCGGCGGACCTGATCATCAAGGGAGTCGCGAACACGATTGCCGCCAAGGAACTCACTTTCGATCTTGCGCGGCTGCGTGAGGCGATACACCGGCCGATTCGCAAGGACCGTCCGCACGACCGGAAGGAGGTCGAGCACGAGCTCGAGCAATTGATTCCCGGCGCCACCCTGGTAGGAACGAGGGGGTTTGGCGAAGCCGTCATTCGACACATGGATGACTGAATCTTTTGACAGGAATTGCAGGTCGTGCCCGCGGCTCACTGCCTTTCTCGACCGGGTGGCGCGGGACAACCCCGGCTACTACTGCAATCCGGTGCCACCCTTCGGCGCGGCGGATGCCAGGTTGCTGATCGTCGGCCTGGCGCCCGGCATGCACGGGGCAAATCGCACCGGGCGGCCCTTCACCGGTGATCATGCGGGCATCCTGTTGTACCGGACCCTGCACGAATTCGGTTTCAGCAGCGGACCGGAATCGACGTTCGCCGACGACGGGTTGCGCCTCATCAATTGCCGCATCACCAATGCCGTGAAATGCCTGCCGCCGGACAACAAACCCATCGGAGCGGAAATCGCCACCTGCAACCGTTACCTCGCAAACGAACTGCAGGGCCTGCCAAGGAATACCCTGGTACTGGCACTCGGAGGGATCGCTCACAGGGCAGTGATCAGTGCGGTACGACTGCGACAGACCGACTATCCATTTGCACACGGGATGGTTTATCGGCTTGGGGCAGAGCGGCAGCTCCTCGATTCCTATCATTGCAGTCGTTACAACACCAATACAGGCCGGCTCACGGCGGAGATGTTTCGGGACATTTTCTCGAAAGCGCGTGCCCTGCTGAATGCACCATTCGCGGAGCGTGGCGCGTAGTAGAATTGTCACAGCTTGCACCTGGCCTCTCCCGTGACCGAAACAGCCCCATTCGATTCGCAGACCTTCCTGCGCAACCTGACCACCCGGCCGGGCGTCTATCGCATGCTGAACGACAAGGGAAAGGTCGTATACGTCGGCAAGGCGCAGAACCTGAAAAAGCGCGTATCGAATTACTTTCAGAAGAAGTCGGGCGATGCAAAGACCGCAAGCCTGATGAGTGTGGTGAGCAACGTCGAAGTGACGGTTACCGGCACCGAGGCGGAGGCATTGCTGCTCGAGTACAACCTGATCAAGCAGCACAAACCGAAATTCAATGTCACGTTGCGCGATGACAAGAGTTATCCCTACATCTATGTATCGAACCGGCACCCGTTTCCGCGCCTCGAGTTCCACCGCGGTCCGCGCAAGAGGCCGGGGAAATACTTCGGTCCCTACCCGAGTACCGGGGCAGTCCGAAAGACGCTGAACGAGCTGCAAAAGCTGTTCATGATCCGGCAATGCCAGGACAGTTACTTCGCCAATCGAACCCGTCCCTGCCTGCAGTACCAGATACGGCGTTGTACCGCACCCTGTGTCGGCTTGATCGACGCGTCAGCGTATGCGGAGGACATCGAGGCAGCGATCGAATTCCTCGAAGGCAGGAACCGCGAGGTCATCAACACTCTCGTTGCCAGGATGGAACAGGCATCCGCGGCACTGGATTACGAGAGGGCAGTCCGGTTTCGCGACCAGATATCCCGTATACGGCAAGTCGAGGCCGAACAGCACGTGTCCAACAGTGCCGCAAAGGATCTCGACGTGATCGCAATCGCGTCGGAACGGGGAACGCACTGCGTGACGGTCTTGTTCATCCGGCAGGGGGCCGTACTCGGGAGCCGCAATCATTTTCCGAAGATCGGAGTAGACGCGACGGAGAAGCAAGTGCTCGAAGGATTCCTTCCCCAGTATTACCTGGGACGGGAGGCACCGGCGGAGATCATCCTGCCGCTCGAGGTCGACGACAGCCGGCTGCTCGAGCCTGAGTTCACGCAGCGCAGCCAGCACCAGGTGCGCATCCGTTCCCGTGTGCGCGGCGACCGGCAGCGGTGGCTGCAAATGGCGGGGACCAATGCCGAGCAGGGCCTGAAACTGCAGCTCGCCAGCAACTCCAGCATCCGGAGGCAATTCGAGGCGCTGGGTGAACTGCTGCAAATGGATGCAACGCCGGAGCGCATTGAATGTTTCGACGTCAGCCACACCTCCGGCGAAGCGGCGGTGGCGTCCTGCGTCGTATTCAACCAGGCGGGACCGCTGAAAAGCGACTACCGGCGCTTCAACCTCTCGGAACCGAAAGCGGGGGACGACTATGCCGCCATGGCAGAGGCCATGCGGCGACGCTATGTGCGGGTGGCAAGGGGTGAAATAACGACCGCGGACGTGGTGCTCATCGATGGCGGCAAGGGGCAGCTGTCCGAGGCCATGACCGTCATGGACGAACTCGGCCTCGACGGCATGAAACTCGTCGCCGTTGCCAAGGGGCCGACACGCAAACCGGGCATGGAGCAGCTGTTCTTGGCAGGCCAGAGCCGGCCCACTATACTGCCGTCGGACTCGCCGGCGTTGCACCTGATCCAGCAAATTCGCGACGAAGCTCATCGATTCGCCATCACCGGGCATCGCGGCCGCAGGGCCCGGGCAAGGAATACCTCGAGACTCGAAGACATCAGCGGCCTTGGGCCGAAAAAACGCCGCGAGTTGTTGCGTCAGTTTGGCGGCTTGCAGGGCATCAAGGCGGCAGGAATCGATGACCTGGTCAAGGTCCACGGAATCAGCCGCAGGCTGGCTGAAAAGATTTACGACGATTTGCACGCAGACGCAGGTGTGTGAGGCCAGGGGCAAGACCGTGAAACTGAACGCGGCAAATGTTCTGACACTGATCCGGATTGCGGCGATCCCGGTCGTGGTCATTTGTTTCTTCAGTCCCTTGCCGTATGCGCGCCCGGTTGCGGGCATCGTTTTCGGCATTGCCGCCATCACCGACCTGTTCGATGGTTACGTGGCCCGCAGGTACCAGCAGGTCTCGCGTTTCGGCGAGTTCCTCGATCCGGTCGCGGACAAGCTGATGGTTGCCATCGTCCTGGTACTGCTGGTGCAGCAGGACCCTGACTGGTACGTCGACATCATCGCCATCATAATCATCGGTCGCGAGATCACGATCTCTGCCTTGCGCGAATGGATGGCGACGATAGGCGAGCGAGCCAACGTCGCCGTATCCTGGGGTGGCAAGATCAAGACCACGTTGCAGATGTTCGGCATCGCATTCATGGTGTACGAAGAACCAATCCTCGGTGTCGATATTTACAGCGCCGGATT
>JAKEGN010000187.1 GCA_022615525.1 Woeseiaceae bacterium | reverse complement strand
GGGCCGTGTAGGTCATACCGACCATGGTACCCATCATGGGCAGATCCGAATGCTCGGGGTGAATGCCGGCGAGCGGATTGACCTCGATGAAATTGACCTGCCCGTTCCCGTCCAGCCGCACATCGATGCGCCCGCCGTCGCGGCAACCCAGCGCCCGCCAGGCCCGTACCGCCAGCGACTCGACTTCGCGGCGGAGCTTGCCCATGGGCAGCAGCTTGTAGTGCACCAGCTCCTCGCAGTTTTCCTTGTTGCGGTAGGAATAGACCTCGGAATCAGCGCCAGGCAGCAGTTCGATTTCCATGGTTGCCAGCGCCGAGGCTTTTCGGCCGGTGCCGAGTATTCCCACCGTGAATTCACGCCCCGGCAGAAAACGCTCGACGAGGACCGGCTGTTTGTGCTCCTTCAGCAGTTGACGGCACACGCGTTGCAACTCAGCCGGATTGGAAATCTTCGAATTGGCGCTGATCCCCTTGCCCGTGCCTTCCGCGATTGGTTTCGCGAACAGCGGATACTCCAGGTTGACAGCCTTGACCCCGGAAGGTTCGGACACGACGGCATAGTCGGGCGTCGCGACCCCGGCAGCGCGGACCACGTCCTTGGTCATGCCTTTGTGCAGCGTCAGCGCGCACACCAGCGTGTCCGAAAAGACGTACGGTATCCGGTAGGCATCCAGCAGCGCCGGAACCTGGGCTTCGCGGCCTATGCCGTACATGCCCTCGCAGATATTGAAGACCAGGTCCCAGCGATGACCGGCCACCAGCCTTGCGGCCAGTTGCTTGACGTTGCCGATGCGATCGACCTGGTAGCCGAGTTCGAGCAGCGCTTTCTCGATGCTGTCGATGGTATCCACCCGATCGAACTCGGCGGTTTCGATTTCGCTGAACCCCGCCTCCAGGTAGGCCTCGCGGAGGTCAAAGGTCAGGCCAACGCGAATTTCCGAGGGACTCATGACATTTCTCCAGCGCCAACGCGGACAGGCGCGCCGCTGTCGGGATAGCGGTAGGTTCCGCCGTCGTAACTGTTCAGTAACAAATCGCCGCCGTCGTAGCCGGCGACATAGTCCGGGGCCAGTGGGATCTTGCCGCCGCCGTCAGGTGCATCGACAACAAAGGTCGGGACCGCGTAACCGGTCGTATGACCCCGCAAACCGCGGATGAGCTCGACGCCTTTGGAGACCGGCGTGCGGAAATGCGCCGAGCCGGATATCGGGTCGCACTGGTAGAGGTAATAGGGCTTGACCCGGATGCGCAGCAAGCCGTGCATCAGCTGTTTCAGCGTATCCAGGTCGTCGTTCACGCCCTTCAGCAACACGGTCTGGCTGCCCAGCGGCACACCTGCATCGGCCAGGCGTGCGCAGGCCTCGGCGACCTCGGGCGTCAGTTCGTCCGGGTGCGTAAAGTGCAGGCTCATCCAGAGGGGGTGGTAGCGCTTCAGGATGCGTGTGAGCGACGGCGTAATGCGCATCGGCTGCACCACGGGCTGCTTGCTGCCGATGCGAACGAACTCGACGTGCGGGATCTTGCGCAGCCGGCGCAGGATGTACTCGAGCCTGTCATCGTCAAGGCTCAAGGGGTCGCCACCGGAAATCAGCACATCACGGACCACCGGGGTCTGCTCGATATAGGCCAGCGCCAGTTCGATGTCCGTCTTTTTCACGCTGCGCTCGCCCACTGAACCCACCATGCGCGCCCGCGTGCAGTAACGGCAGTAAACCGAACAGAAGTTGGTCACCAGCAACAGCACGCGGTCGGGGTAGCGGTGCACCAGGCCGGGAACCGGGCTGTGCCCGTCTTCGCCCAGCGGGTCTTCGCTCTCACCGCGAGCGGTTTCGTATTCGCCCAGGACAGGCACCACGGTACGGCGGAGCGCCTGTCCTGAGTTGCTATGGTGCAGCAGGCTGGCGTAGTACGGGGTAATGCCGACCGGCAATGCGCCGGTGTGCCGACGAATGGCGGCGACCTCGTCGTCCGACAGCGTGATCATTCTCTCGAGGTCAGCCAGCGTCCGGACGCGGTTCCGGTTCTGCCAGCGCCAGTCGTTCCATTCCTCGACCGTGGTGCCCGGGTAGCAGCGGCGCAGAAACTCCGCAGACCGGTCGGACACGCGGAACCTTGACCGGTCGCGCTTTGCGATGGTCTGGTCGAGGCGAATGGTTGGGGGGTTGTTATTGGGGAGGGTGATTTCAGGAGGGGCATTACGGCGGCGTGCCGCGCTCCCCGGAGGTTCTTCCGCGACGGCTGTAGCGGTTTTCATTTACGATCCTTGGACGCAGTTGGGCGACCTGCAAACGAAAACCGACTCTGCCCTCCGAGTCGTGCGGGTAATTACCCGCCCTGTTTGCGCGGTAATATATTTGCGGCCAACAGATTGTCAATAACTATTTTTGTCACAGTGTGAATCCCGTCTCAAAGTAAATTTCGACGGCGATGCGAGTACACCCGTCAGACAGTTCGGCTGTCGCGGTTTTGAGACGATTGCCGCCGAAAGCCCTTGAACACCAGCAGCAGCCAAGTCAATTGCGCGGCTCTGGCGCAACTGACCGGCCGGGTGCACACTCAGCCACCCGAGAAACAGGACCCCGATGCCCAAACTGAGTTTTGCAAATCTGCGCAATGACCTCTTCGGCGGCCTGACGGCGGCGATCGTCGCGCTGCCGCTCGCGCTGGCTTTCGGCGTCGCCTCCGGTGCGGGCCCGGTAGCCGGGCTCTACGGCGCTATCTGCGTCGGTTTCTTTGCCGCCCTGTTCGGCGGCACGCCCAGCCAGATCTCCGGACCGACCGGACCAATGACTGTTGTCGCCGCGACCGTATTCACGCATTACGGCTCCAACCCGGCACAGGCCTTCACTGTGGTCATGATTGCAGGGCTGTTCCAGATTCTCTTCGGCTACCTGAAGCTCGGTCGCTACATCAACCTGATGCCTTACCCGGTCATATCCGGCTTCATGAACGGTATCGGCTGCATCCTGATCGTCCTGCAGCTTGCACCGCTGCTCGGGTATCCCACGGAAGGCAGTGTTATCAACGCCATTACCGTGCTTCCCGCCGACTTCGGTGACCCGAACCGGCTGGCCGTTGCGGTGGGCGTCATGGCATTCGCCATTTGCGTACTGACGCCTAAGCGCATAGGGCGAATCGTGCCCCCGCAGATATTGGCAATCATCGCCTGCACGGCGTTCGTGATCTACTTTCCCGGTGCGCCGGTGCTTGGTGCCATCCCGAGTTCATTGCCTACCCTTTACCTGCCGGTTTTCGATTTCGCCGAACTGAACCGGATGCTGGTTCTTGGTGCCGTCATAGGAGGCCTCGGCGCCATCGACAGCCTGCTGACGTCACTGGTGGCAGATAACGTTACACGGAACTTCCACGACTCCGACAGGGAGCTGACCGGCCAGGGCATCGGCAACCTGGTCGCCGGCCTGTTCGGCGGCATCCCCGGCGCGGGCGCCACCATGCGGACCCTGGCCAATATCCGCGCCGGGGGACGGACTCCATTGTCGGGTATGTTTCACGCGGTCGTGCTGCTGCTGGTCGCGCTCGGACTCGGGCCGCTGGTGGCCCATATTCCACATGCTGCACTCGCCGGCATCCTGCTGAAAGTCGGCATCGACGTCATCGATTGGCGTTATTTGCGCCGCATGCACCGGGCGCCGCGAGTCGATCTCGTCACCATGATCATCGTGCTGGCGCTGACGGTTTTCGTCGACGTCATCACCGCCGTAGCCGCCGGCATGATTGTCGCGAGCCTGCTTTTCGTCAAGGAAACCGCGGACATGCAGATGGAGTCCATCCGCACCATATCGCATGCCGACTCCGAACACCTGCTGACCGATGAGGAGCGGATACTGTTCCGCCGCTGCAACGGTAAAGCCCTGATCCTGCACCTGTCAGGACTGATGAGTTTCGGCGCCGCGAACGAGCTGGTGCGGCGCATGTCGCGTGTCAGCGACTACGAGGTGCTGATCATCGACCTACTGGATGTGCCCAAAGTCGACGGGAGCGCGGCGCTGGCCCTGGAGGAAATCATGCAAGCCGCAGCGCGTGCGGAACGGGCCGTGATCGTCGTCGGGCTGAACCTCCATGTCGCCAGGCTCCTCGCCAGGATGCGTATTCTCGACCTCGTGCATGAAACCCAGCGCGTCGCCACCCGGCACGAGGCCGTACTGCGTGCGGTCGACATAGTCGAAATGCGTACCGCCGCTGCGCATGCGAAGCCCGCTTAAATCTGCAAGAATGCAGTAAGCAGGCGACCGTGGGCCGCCGCAGCGACGGCAGCATGCGACGAATGATCGGTTAGTCGCACGTTTTCGGCGCCCGCTACTGGCACGACTTCGGGATCGACAGACCGTGGATGAGAAGTTTCAGGAACTGACAGCGATCCTTGCCGAGACCGGCATCGCCATCCTGCAGTACTTCAGCCAGCCCGCCGTCGTCTTCCAGTTCCTCATCATCGCCAGCCTGCTGACAGTATCGTTCCTGCTGTCCTGGTGGGTCGAACCGCGCATCCGCACCCGCACGGAGCAGCTCAGGCTCATACCGGGCGTGAAGCGTGTCCTGAATGCGATGATCGATCGCACCGAATGGGCCTACTTCGTCGTTCTCTGCGTGATCGTGCTGTTCATCAGCCGCCGCATCGGCTGGCCCGCGGACGACAAGATACTGGCGAACGCCGGTTTGCTCGCTCTCGCCTGGTTCGTCATCAACGTCGGCTCGCATACCATTAACCAGAAAGGAATCCGGACCCTTTTGTCCTTCGGCATCTGGACCTATGTGGCGCTGAGCCTGCTCGACATACTCGACGATGTCCTCAATATCCTCGATTCCTACAAGCTGCCGGTCGGGCAGAAGGAAATCTCCTTCCTCGACCTGATCGGCGGACTGTTCGTTCTCGGCCTCATGCTGTGGATCGCCGTCAGTGCCGGCAATTTCCTCGACCAGCGCATACGCCAGGTACAGGAACTGACGCCATCTCTGCGGGTACTCATCGGCAAGATCCTGAAGATCGTGCTGGTGGTCATCGCCGCGCTGAGCGGCCTGTCCTTTGTGGGCATCGACCTTACCGTGTTCACGGTATTGTCCGGTGCGATCGGCGTCGGCATCGGCTTCGGTCTGCAAAAGGTCGTATCGAACTTCATCTCGGGCATCATCATCCTTGCCGATCGCTCGATCAAACCCGGCGACACGATCTCCCTCGGCGAAACCTTCGGCTGGATCCGGGAATTGCGCGCACGTTTCGTGTCGGTGGTCACCCGCGACGGCCGCGAATACCTGATCCCGAACGAGGATTTCATCACGCAGCAGGTCATCAACTGGTCGTTCTCCGACGACCTGGTGCGACTGGACGTGCCGTTTGGCGTGTCCTACGACGCGGACCCGCACGTTGTATCGAAGCTCGCCATAGACGCAACGCAGTCAGTGAATCGGGTGGTCAAATCCAGGGAACCTGTATGCTGGATAACCGAATTCGGCGAATCGTCAATCAATTTCGTGCTGCGTTTCTGGATCAGCGATCCGCAGAACGGACTGACCAACATCCGTGGCCAGATCCTGCTGGCGCTTTGGGATACCTTCAAGGCCAACGGCATCGGCATCCCGTACCCGCACCGTACGGTCATACTCAAGTCACCTTTGCCGGCGTCACCCGACTGACAACGGATAGCGCCGCCCTGTCAAAGCTCGCGGGACATCAGGTGATACTGGTCCCGCAGGTCGAAGCCTGCTGCCGTGTACAGTGCCTTGGCGCGCCGATTCGCTTTCCCCACCTCAAGGTGCAGTGCCTTGACGTCATCGCCCTTTAGCCGTTCGAGCACGAGGCCGAGCACTTTGCCGCCGATACCCTTGCCGCGAAAGTTCTCCAGCAGGAAGAACTCGTCGATGAAACCGTCTCGCCCGCCGAATTCGATGCTGTAGCCCAGGCAAATGGCGATATAACCAGCCAGGTGTTCGGCGTCGTAGATCAGCCACACCGGGCCCAGTTCCGGCCCCAGCAACAGCGTGCTGATCGTCTTTCGGCGCGTTTCATCATCTTGCGTGACGCCCTCGAAATCGTGGTAGGCTCGGACCAGCGGCATAAGCTCGTCGATGTGGCGTATGGTCGCCTGCCGTATCTCCGTGGCCATGTCGATTTATCTGTTCCTCTTTGCACGCCCGGGGAATACGATAACGCGCAGCAATACCTACAACAACCCGCCGCCTGATCGAACCAACATGAACTTCAATGCATTGGCAAGCAGCGCCGCCGAAGCGGCAACTGACGCGACCGAGGGCCTGACTTTTGCAGGCATCCCTGTCGCCTTCATTCTCTTTGCATTCACCCTGCTCGGCGTCGCGATCTTTCACTACCACACTTTGCGCGTCGCGTTGATTGGTCTTGCGGTGATCACTGCATACAAGCTGATCTTCTCGACTTTCGGCGGCGTCCCTGGCCTCGCCGGACTCTGGCAGCACCTCGGTCATGAATGGGTGATCCTTACCAACCTTTTCGGCCTGCTGGTGGGCTTTGCACTGCTCGCCGACCATTTCGAAAGAAGTCATTTGCCGCAGTGGTTGCCTGCGATCCTGCCGGACAATTGGCGTGGACCGGCGACGCTGCTGGTGCTGGTGTTCTGCATGTCGACCTTCCTCGACAACATCGCCGCCGCCATCATCGGCGGAACGATCGCCGCGTCCGTTTTCCGCCACAAGGTGCATATCGGGTTCCTTGCGGCCATCGTGGCCGCATCGAACGCCGGCGGCGCCGGCAGCGTCGTCGGTGATACGACCACCACGATGATGTGGATCGAGGGTGTCTCCCCGCTGGACGTGGCGCATGCTTTCCTGCCGGCCGGCGTCGCGCTCGCTGTTATCGCAATACCGGCCTCGCTCATGCAGCAGCGCATGTCGCCCATCGTTTGCGACCCTCCGGCGGATCTGCGCCTCGACTGGGCCAGGGTCGCCATCGTCGCCGCCATACTCGGGGCGGTGATCAGCGCCAATGTCATCGTGAATACTTACTACACGGAGGTTGCCGACAACTTTCCGTTCCTGGCGTCGGCGGTCTGGATCACGATTATCGTAATGTCGCCGTGGCGCGCGCCGAACTGGAAACTGCTCCCGATGGCGTCACTGGGCAGCCTGTTCCTCATCGCACTGGTGACCTGCGCCTCGATGATGCCGGTCGAGAGCTTGCCCGCGGCTTCATGGCCGACGACACTCGGGCTCGGTTTCGTCTCCGCCGTATTCGACAACATCCCTCTCACCAAGCTCGCGCTCGAGCAGGGTGGCTATGACTGGGGGGCACTGGCCTTCGCCGTCGGTTTCGGCGGTTCGATGGTCTGGTTCGGCTCCTCCGCCGGCGTTGCGCTGTCGACGCAGTTCCCGCAGGCGAAATCGGTTTTTTACTGGTTGCGTTACGGCTGGTTCGTGCCACTCGCCTATGTGGCCGGTTACACGGTACTAATCCTGCTCCTCGGCTGGCACCCCACTCCCAGGTGACGGGCGGTCGGCTACGTAGTCTGCTATCTGTGCGTGCGTCGCAAACCAGACGCCCGGTTTGCTTTTCATGTGCACGATGAGCCGGTCCAGCATCTGCATCCGGTAACGATGGCCGATGACCTGCGGGTGCATGGTCAATATGAACATCGTGCCCTCGTCGTAGGCGACGTCGAATTCATCGCGCCAGATCGAAAACACATCATCGGCGTTGCGCATCGATACCTGCCCGTCGCCCCAGTCGAGCTGGAAGTACGGCCAGTCATCGAGTATCCATTCGACCGGAAGCTCGACCAGACCGGCGTCCTTTCCCTGCGACATCAAACGATACGGCCGGTCGTCGGCCATCAGGCTGCTGTCATAGACAAAGCCCAGCGACCTGACGATATCGATCGTGGCCGGGGTGAGATCCCACGCGGCCGACCTGAAGCCCTGCGGCCGTATCCCGGTGTGAGCGACGAAGATCTCGAGTCCCTTCTCGTAGGCGGCACGCTCGTCCGCGGAACTCAACCGCAGGGGATTCTCGTGCGCGTAGGAGTGGAAGCCGAATTCGTGCCGCGGGTCCAGCTTGACCAGCCGCACGATCGCCGGGTGTAGTTCCATGCTCATGGCGGGTATGAAGAACGTCGCGGGTATGCCGTGCCTGCTGAGCAGCGCGAGCACGCGCGGCAGCCCGGTACGGGCGCCGTACTCGCCGCGCGACATGGTCGAGGGGCTTTGCACCTCCCGGTCCTCCAGCCACACCAGCTCGGTATCCACGTCGAATGACAAGCCCACGGCGATGCGCGCTCCCTCTGGCCAGGCGGCGGGCGTCAGGTCGGCGCCGGCGCGAACGCCGGTTATGGAGGTTTTAAGCTGCTCCGGTGACTGTTGCCAGCGCGGCACCGGTTCGGCGTTGCTTGCCATGGCCGCCAGCAGGCCCAGCACGGCCAGGTAGCGCGATATCGTCATAAAGCTCTCCTCGGGCATACCCGCAGGCCAGGGGCGTCCACCCGGGCAAACGCCCGGCCGGCGCGGCTTCTGCGGCGCAGGCGCGGAACGGTTATCATTGGCGGCCGCCCGGAAGACACCGATCGATGCCCGCGACCGCCACCCCACTCTACGACTATAACAAGTACTGGGCCGAATGCTTCGGCACGGCACCGCTGTTGCCCATGTCGCGAGCGGAAATGGACGCGCTCGGCTGGGAGTCCTGCGACATCATCATCGTCACCGGCGACGCTTACGTGGACCACCCGTCCTTCGGCATGGCGATCATCGGCCGCCTGCTCGAGGCACAGGGTTTCCGTGTCGGCATCATCGCGCAGCCCGACTGGCGGTCGAAAGAGGCGTTCCAGGCTTTGGGCAGGCCGAACCTGTATTTCGGTGTCGCCGCGGGAAACATGGATTCCATGATCAATCGCTATACCGCCGACAGGAAGGTGCGAAATGACGACGCCTACACGCCCGGCGGCCTGGGCGGCAGGCGGCCGGATCGCTGCTCGCTGGTGTACTCGCAGCGCTGCAAGGAAGCCTGGAACGACGTACCGGTAATACTCGGCGGCATCGAGGCATCCTTGCGGCGTATCGCCCATTTCGACTACTGGCAGGGCAGCGTGCGGCGCTCGATCCTGCTGGACGCCAGCGCGGACATGCTCGTCTACGGCAACGCCGAGCGCGCCATCGTCGAGATCTCGCATCGCCTCGCGCGGGGCGAAGCGATCGGTGACATCACGGACATACGCGGTACTGCTTTCATTCGCGATGACCGGCCGGAAGGCTGGTGGGAAATCGACTCGACGCGCATCGACCGGCCCGGGCGCATCGACCAGGTCGTCAGCCCCTACGTGAACACGCAGGACACCGAAGCCTGCGCCGCCAAACAGAGCGCGGCGGATGGCGGCGACAATGTATTGCGCTTCGTGCCGGACGCGCGGCGCAACCGGGAGCGCAGCGTCATCCGCCTGCCCTCGTTCGAGAAGGTGCGTAACGATGCCGTACTCTACGCACACGCGAACCGCGTCCTGCATCTCGAGACGAATCCCGGCAATGCGCGCGCCCTGGTGCAGGCGCACGGCAATCGCGACCTGTGGATCAATCCGCCGCCGATCCCCCTGACGACCGCGGAGATGGACTACGTGTTCGGCATGCCGTTCGCCCGCATACCGCACAAGTCCTACGGCAATGCCCGGATTCCCGCTTACGAGATGATCCGCTTCTCGGTGAACATCATGCGCGGCTGTTTCGGTGGCTGCACCTTCTGTTCGATTACGGAACACGAAGGCCGGATCATCCAGAATCGCTCCGCGGAATCAGTGCTCGAGGAGATAGAGAAAATCCGCGATACCGTGCCAGGCTTCACCGGCGTCATTTCGGACCTTGGCGGCCCCACCGCCAACATGTACCGGCTCGCTTGCAAGAGCAGGGAGATCGAATCCGCCTGTCGCCGGCCGAGTTGCGTCTTCCCGGGCATCTGCAGCAACCTGAATACCGATCACTCGGCGCTGACCGGCCTGTATCGGAAAGCGCGCGCCCTCCCCGGCGTCAAGAAAGTGCTGATCGCCTCCGGGCTGCGCTATGACCTCGCCGTGCAGGACCCGGAATACGTGAAGGAACTGGTCACCCATCACGTCGGCGGTTATCTCAAGATCGCACCCGAACACACGGAGAGCGGACCGCTCGACAAGATGATGAAGCCGGGTATCGGCGCTTATGAGCGCTTCAGGGAGCTGTTCGAAAAATTCTCGGCGGAAGCGGGCAAGGAACAGTACCTGATTCCCTATTTCATCGCGGCTCACCCGGGCACGACCGACGAGGATATGGTGAACCTTGCGCTCTGGCTCAAAGCGAACGGCTTTCGCGCAGACCAGGTACAGGGGTTCTATCCGTCGCCGATGGCTACCGCAACGGCGATGTATCACTCCGGCAAGAATCCCTTGCGCAAGGTGACGTACAAGAGCGAAGGTGTCGAAGTCATCAAGAGCCCGGAAAAACGAAAACTTCACAAAGCGCTGTTGCGCTACCACGACCCGAAGAACTGGCCGCTGATTCGCGAAGCACTGAAAGAGATGAAGCTCGGTCGCCTGATCGGTTCCGGCGAGGACAAGCTGGTGCCGCTGCACCAGCCGCGCGAGGGCGCTGTGCATCGCTCGCCGCGCCGCAAGAACTCGGCCCTGGCGCACGAGAAGCGCATCCGCAAGGGCAAGGCGCTGACGCAACATACCGGGCTGCCCCCGAGAGCCGATGGCTGAAACGGCCAGCAGGAACCGGCTGCGGCTCCCGATCGTGACCGCAGGCATGCTGGCCTGCGCAGTGCTGGTGGCGAGCCAGATCGGCGGATTTCACGGCGCTGCCATCGCAGCAAAGCTCCTTGCTTCGTCGTCGTTCGTCGCGCTTGCGATTTCTGCCGGCGCAATGCGTTCGGCATTCGGCCGCCTGCTGCTGGCCGGTCTCCTGCTCTCCTGGATCGGCGACATGCTGCTGCTCGGGCGCACGCAGGCCTTGTTCCTGTCCGGCTTGTGTTCGTTCCTGCTGGCGCACGTCGCCTACGTAACTGCGTTTATCGCCCGCGGCATCAACTGGCGATGGCTTGCCGCCGCAGCCTTTCCGGTTGCGCTCGTTTCAGCAGTTGTATCGGCCTGGTTGTTGCCACACGTACCTGGCGCCATGCAGATGCCGGTGCGGCTCTACACCGTGGTCATCAGCTGCATGGTGATCGCCGCCATCGGCACGAGAGGGGCCGGTGCCGGCCTTGCCGTACCGGCCGGTGCCCTGCTCTTTTATTTTTCCGACCTGTCAGTCGCCGCCGGGCAGTTCATGCAAACGGAATTTCCGAATTACGTCTGGGGCCTGCCGTTCTATTACGGCGGGCAATTGTTGCTCGCAGGGAGTGCGGGGCCGACGTCGATGGCGAGTCAGTCGGCGGGCAGGAGCGACTTCAGGTAAGTCGCAATTGCCATGCGGTCTTCGGGTGTCAGGTGACTGGTGTTGTCTTCGATGACGTCCGACATCGACCCGCCGGTGAAATCGCCATCCGGCAGCATGCCGATATCCAGAAAATATTCGATGTCCGACAGCGACCACTTGCCGATCCCGTCCTTTCGGTCGCCCGTGATGTTGGGAATGCTTTCGCCATCAGCGCCTTCTGGGTTGCCGGTCAGTTCCTTCTCCCGCAGCAGGGCACCGAGCGTGCCGCGCGGCGTATGGCACTCGCCGCAATGCCCGAGATGCCGCACCAGGTAAGCGCCGCGATTCCACGCCGATGAATTGGTCGTGTCGGGCTCGAAGCGCGCCGGCTCGAAGTAGCTCAGCTGCCAGGCACGCGCTGCCAGCCGCGAGGACATGAAGGCCGGCAGATCGTGCTCCGGTATTTCCTTGCGCACCGGTTCGAGGCTGAACAGGTAGGCTTTCATCGCAAGGAGTTCATCCTGCCTCACGCCGCTGTAAGCCGTGTACGGGAAGGCCGGGAAGTACGCATCACCTTCCGGATTCGTACCTTCGTAAAATGCGCGCAGAAAGTCCTCGTCGCTCCAGTTGCCTATGCCAGTTTCCTTGTCGGGCGTGATATTCGGCGCGTAAAACGTGCCAAACGGGGACTGCAGTGCATAGCCGCCTGCCAACGGGACCGCGTCGTCCGCGTCTTCCGTGTGACAGGTAATGCAGCCGCCGGCATGGATGAGGTACTTGCCTTGTGCAATGAGATCATCGTCCGCTGCTCCGGCCGCTCCCTGCAGCAACAGTCCGGCCGCGATGGCCAGTCTGCGCGCGCCCGATGCGATCATCAGTCCTGTGGAACGCGGAATGTGTCGTGGCAACCGCGGCAACTTCCGCCGACCTCGCGAAATGCGCTCGAGATCGCTTCTTTGTCGCCGCTCTCCGCCGCTGCGACGAATTTCTGCGTTGCAGCGACCGCCTTGTCTATGGCGGCGGCAAACTCTTCCGGCTTCTCCCAGATGACGGGCAAGGCGTCCGAGTCCTCTACGTTGGAACCGGCCGGAAACAGGTGCTGCAGTTCCGATACGCCGTTCGCGAGCCCGTTCGCATGTTTGACCAGGAACTCCTGTCCGTCCACCAGTCCGCGCACGTGCATGGAGGACGCTCCGATGTGTCCTTTGAGCGTCGTCATGACGGATTTCCGATAGTCGGATGCGTCCTGCGAGGTGGTGTCCGCGCCGGCCGACAGCGATACGGCAATGGAAATGACCGCAGCTGTTACTGCAAGGGTTCTGAGGCGGTGCCCTGAGGCGGTGCCGGTGTTAACTTATTTGACTTGTTTACTCGGCAGACCAAGTATGCGGTGGCGCTGTCCACTTGTTTGCCTTGTTTACTCGACAGACCATACCTCGATTCGATACGAGCTGTCGATATTCCTCCCCAGTTTCTCCGCAAGGTAAGGCAGCGCGAGCTCCATGTCGTTGCGCAATGTCCAGGGAGGGTTCACCAGGATCATGCCGCAACCGTACATACCGACATCCGCATTTCGATCCGCGATAACCAGTTCGAGGTTCAGCATGTCACGTATGCCGAGGCGGTCAACGGAGCGTCTCAACATTGCGCTGTCGCGCCCGGCAAGCAGCGGATACCACAGCGCATACACTCCGGTCGCAAATCGCCGGTGCAACCTGCCGAGGGTGGTCACCGCCATGGAGTATTCGTTTTTGAGTTCGTAGGACGGGTCCATGAGGATCAGGCCCCGGCGCTCTGCCGGCGGCACCAGGCCGATGCTGAAACGGTAGCCGTCTTCGGCGTAACAATGCACGCGGCGATCCGGCCGGAACATTTGCCGGAGTTGCGGGAAGTCGCTGCCATGCAGTTCGCACAGCATCAGCCGGTCCTGCCTGCGCATGAGTTCCGCCGCAATCCATGGCGATCCCGGGTACCCGGACGGGCCTGCCGTCGCGGCGTAGCGGCGGACGATGTCCAGGTATCTCACCACCGGCGCCGGCGCGTCAGTCGCCAAACTGATCCTGCCGATGCCTGCTTCGCTTTCCGCCGTCTTCCTTGCATGCTCGCCGCGCAGGTCGTAGCCGCCCGCGCCTGCGTGTGTGTCTATGTAGCAGAACGGGGCTTCCTTGCGCGTCATGTAGCGCAGTAAGGCAACCAGCACGACGTGCTTCATGACATCGGCAAAATTGCCGGCGTGAAAGCTGTGACGGTAACTCAGCATAAGTGCCTGCATTGTTGTTGAATCTCACGATGCGTTCAAATGCAGGTAAGATCTGCCCATGCCGGAGCCGAAACTGTTTGCACAAGCTCTCGAGAATGGCGACCCGATCATTCTCGACGGCGGCCTTGCCACCGAGCTGGAAGCGCGGGGTGCCGTCCTGCACCCGACTCTATGGTCGGCCGGGCTGTTACATAGCGACCCTGAAGCGATCATGAGAGCGCACCTGGCCTACCTCGAGGCGGGGGCAGATTGCATCATAAGCGCCAGTTACCAGGCGACGCGGAAGGGACTCATGACGCTCGGCCTGTCCGCCGCTGAAGCCGACGAGCTGATCGTCCGCTCGGTCAAGCTGGCTGACGAAGCACGAACGCGTTTCAGCGCGGCCAACCCGGGCCTTGAACGCAATATCCTGATCGCCGCGAGCGTCGGACCATACGGCGCCGCGTTGCAGGACGGTTCCGAGTACGTCGGCGCTTACGGCGTTTCGAAAGAGGAATTGTGGAATTTTCATGCGCGCCGCCTCGACTTGCTCGACGCCAGTGGCGCAGATGTTCTTGCCTGCGAAACGATTCCGGATTACCAGGAAGCTGTCGTGCTTGGTGAGTTGCTGCGAACAACGCAAACACCGGCCTGGATCAGTTTTTCCTGTCGCGATGGAACGCACATCAGCGATGGCACGCCGATACGGCAGTGCGCCGCGCTGTTTCGCGAGCATCCCACGGTGCTTGCCATCGGCGTCAATTGCACGCCGCCGCAGTTCGTGCCGTCATTGATCCGGGAGCTCAAGGAATCATTGCCGGGCAAGGCGATCGTCGTCTACCCGAATTCCGGCGAACGCTACGAGGCCGCCAGCAACAGCTGGCATGGCACAACGACCCCAATGGAGTGCGGCCATGCCGCGCAGCAATGGTTACGGGACGGTGCCCGACTCATCGGCGGCTGTTGCCGCATGGGGCCGGGGCACATCCGGCAAATGCGCGAGCGCCTCGGCACACACTGACTTGCGATGCGTAGACTGACGACATGAACCTGCGCATCGTGCCTATCGCGACAGGACTTGCACCGATAGTTGCAATCCATGCCTGTTACCTGATCGCCGTTCAATATGCCGGATTGCCGGCCTGCATACCGTACTTCGACGGGTGTGCGTCGATCAGTGCCACCGGACGGTATCCTCCGGCGAGCTACCTGTTCCGGGCAGTCATGCTGCCGACCACGATCCTGCTTTGCGCGTACTGGGTGCTGAACGTCTCGTGGTTGCGCGCGACCGAAGCAGCCGCCAAAGTACCGCTACGATCGCATAGATCCATTGCCATATTCGGCATCGCGGGATCTTTGAGCCTGATTCTGTACGTAACCTTTCTCGGGACGACCGAGCCGTTCTACGAGTTCATGCGTCGCTTCGGCGTGTACTTGTACTTTTTGTTTTCCGTCATTGCACAACTCCTGCTGGCATCGAGTTCACTGAAGTTGTCCCACAGGATCGGTGATCCCGTGCTCGAGCGTATTGCGCGAATACAGCTTGTATTGTCGATTGCGCCGTTTGCGCTCGGCGTGCTCAATTTGGTTCTGAAATCGGTGCTCGAGAACGCCGATCGGCCGGAGAACATCATCGAATGGATTTTTGCACTTATGATGCAGGTCTTCTTCCTGTTGACCTACTACAGTTGGCGCAGCACGGGTTTCGGCCTGCATGCGACCGTGAAATTGCAACGGACCCGCGGGCCCGCTGCCGATTGAGCCTGCGTCAGCCTTCGTTGGGCGCCCGTCATTGCGAGCGTAGCGAAGCAATCCCAATTAGATATATCTTGCCGTGTCTCCGAGACTCGGTGCCGGTGGCCGCAGCTGCTTTTGCACGATCGAACCGCAATCCTGGCAACGAAACCTTGCGCCGGTGACCGCTGAGTTGCCGCGGCCGGTATCTATAAGGCCCTGGAGATCCGCGATACCCCAGCGATTGCAGTGCAGGCAATAGAGCCCCAGCGAATGCTGGTTCTGCTGCAGCTCGAGGAAGGTGGACATGCGGATCATCCACCGAGGGTAAGTGAACTGTCTTTCCCCAGGCTATGCGCGCTGCAGCAATCACGTCAGTTCGCGCATGTTTGTACATGCCGTGCCTGTGCCTGCGGACGGAACTCATTGAAACAAATGCCCCACCGCGAGATTCCAGTCTATCGTGTCGCCGGCCCTCCAGTTGGGCACGCAGGTGGTGTCGTCGATCTCGATGTCCTGCATGCGCGAGACCATCCAGTCCTCGATCGTGGCATTATCCGGTAACGGGGTCGGCAGCACGTAAGTGCCGAGTACTTGCTGACGGGTATCGCGGAAAGTGACGCGACCGTTCGCGTCCTTCTCGCAGGCAAATCCCCCCTCGTGCACCAGCCGGTGATGTCGACGGCAGAGCTGCACCAGGTTGTCGAGGCTGGTTTCACCACCGTGTACCCAGTGC